>NZ_JAVRBQ020000154.1:0-40440 GCF_034531215.2 Nostoc sp. ChiSLP03a | reverse complement strand
CAATAGGTCATCAGTGATAGCATAAATTGTAATTATTTCGTTTAACATTACCCCTCCTAATTTTTCCTCTGGAGGGGATTTTATTGCTTATGCAATGCCACCTGAACACCTGCAAGCATAACTAGCAACTTGGGTTAATAGGGATTTTAGTTGATTGCGATGTTATAGACTTGGTAGGTTCATAAATCCAGAGCTGTTTCAATCCCTAATAGGGATTTTAGTTGATTGCGATAACTTGTAAACTAACTAATTACTAGCTAATGTTGAGTTTCAATCCCTAATAGGGATTTTAGTTGATTGCGATTTCTACTTTTGAGATATTATTGAAACTTTAATATGTTTCAATCCCTAATAGGGATTTTAGTTGATTGCGATTTTATCTAATACTGCTTTAATTTTCTGGTTATACGTTTCAATCCCTAATAGGGATTTTAGTTGATTGCGATAAGAAAGCATCTGGTTGAACTATTCTATTTGGATGTTTCAATCCCTAATAGGGATTTTAGTTGATTGCGATCCATGACAACTAGTTCACTAATCGGTTGATACTTGTTTCAATCCCTAATAGGGATTTTAGTTGATTGCGATCGCTCTTATCAGAGTTACCGTAGAATATCTTGAAGTTTCAATCCCTAATAGGGATTTTAGTTGATTGCGATCCCAGAGTGAGAAAGCCGCTCACAGGTGGGGGGTTGTTTCAATCCCTAATAGGGATTTTAGTTGATTGCGATTTTTAGCTATGAGTTGCCATCCAATATTAGCTTTGTTTCAATCCCTAATAGGGATTTTAGTTGATTGCGATCCTAAGTGTAAAGTTTATGGCTGATTCCGTTGAATTAGCTTTGTTTCAATCCCTAATAGGGATTTTAGTTGATTGCGATGCTGGTTAAATGATGGGTGCAATTCGTCAGTCACTTTGTTTCAATCCCTAATAGGGATTTTAGTTGATTGCGATTTAGTACTCCGAGCGTTTCCTTTAGAATCTGTGTGTTTCAATCCCTAATAGGGATTTTAGTTGATTGCGATGATAAATTAAATTGGATCGCACAATCTCCATCAGTTTCAATCCCTAATAGGGATTTTAGTTGATTGCGATCGTAGGCGTTTGAAAGACTTGTGTTATTTGGTTTTCAAGGTTCAATAGCGCGAATGCAAAAATCATAACATAAAGAGTGGCAATTGTGCTAAATGTAAATAGCTGAAACTCAGTCTACATAAGGTGCGCGGATGGTTTGAAGATGCTACAGCCCTCAAAACCTTGCATATAGGGCAATTCAGCTATTTTTGTATTCCCCCCTTCCCCAACACCTACCCATCCGCGCATCTAGCTAAAAAACTAATCCGATTGAAAAGCTGTTTACTACAGATATCCCAAGATATCCCACTCAACTAGGTCAGATGGCTTTAAGGTGATGCCTAGCTTACGCAACTCCAGGGTATTTACTCATTACTTCAGGCTTTAAGGTAATGCCTACACTTACGCAATTCCAGCATTCCCATAACTAAGCTTATTTGGCAACGTCTTCAAAATCTGTTATTGCACAAGCAAATTCTCTAAAAGCTGTTTTAATCAGAACCTCTTTCGTTCCTCTTTCCAGAGAAGAGTTGCGTATGAGGTCTGTTAATTCTATGAACAACATAGAAAACATAAAACGATCTTGGCGGTCAACTTGTTTCAAACAAGACGATATAAACTGATAAAGCTCTGTTTTTCTGGGTTTGGTTTGTTCATCCCATATTTGCAAACCAAGCCGAAAAGTTCTTAAGCGGATTTCATTTGTGTTGAAGGACGCGTCTTTGTAGCGGACTGATACGCGTTGGGGTAGTTCCATGAGTTTTAGCTATACATATTCAATGTAAAGTAATTATTCACTTATATTTTGGCTCAACCGGAAAAATCTGATATTTTGCACCAATTGCAACAGCCACCATCGGTTAGAAACGAATGACTGGCGTAGAATATAGGAAATTTTGTAGGGTAGTACAAAATTTCTACCCTATGATCGCCAATTTAGAGGATACCCCAGAAATGGAGTATCCCTTGACCAGAAAAAGCTTCAATCAAAATCGCAGAGACAAAACCAATCATTGCAAGCCGACCGTTCCAATTTTCACTCTGAGGAGTGAAGCCAAAACGCACAGCATTAGGATCTTCTGAAACAATAGACGCAGAATTCTTCAAATCTGACATGAGCATAACTCCAAAATTCAAGTGTTGTAGCAGTTATAACTGTCTGTAAAGTAATGTAACAGATGTTAAAAAAAATGCAAGATTGAATGAATTAGGACTTACCCACGCTCTACGAATTCTTTGTCTACGAGACGCTGCGTGATGTTGATGATAACAGCGAATTAGTGCAAGAAAATTGGACTATTAGCTTGAGTATAGACAATGATTTTGGCGATTTTTGATGGTTAAAGTGCTTTTCAAATGCATAGATTTTTCTTATAAAGGACTTCCAAGAAATAAATTATCCATTTTGTGGGGTGGACAACATGAGCGTCCTAAATCTGGGACGGGTGGGGACACCCATCCCACAAGAAAATTTGAGATGTTTTTTTATTTGGAAGTCCGCCCCTACTATGGGATATTTTTTTAACTGGAAGTCCCTTAAAGTTACGCTGGATAAATCCGTAATCTTCTATTTGGTTCTTCGCCAAAACTATGCGACTTGAGGCGATAATGTTCTACCAACTCATGTTGCATTTTGCGAACTTGGGGAGAACGTGGCAATAACTCGACTGGCTGTCCTTTAGGAATCACAATTTGCTCAACGGCAAGTCTAGCTTCTTCCAAGGCATCCATCTCATCATCGCTACCATTGTGCAAAAACAATTGTAGTTCTCGATCGTCGGCCATCTCTGGGTCGTCGATATTCAGCAACCGCCGCAAACCACGGGTAATTTGGGGAATGGTGCTGGACTTAATCATGTGAATGGGTACATGACGAGCTTTGGCCATTTGGCGTAATTTGGCGTGGTTTTTGACGTGCGATCGCAGTGCTAAAATTGCATCGGCACTATCTATATCTTTTGTCAATACTACGGGCAAAGTTAGCACGCTAATCACCTGTTCTAGTTGGTGGCGGCTCACCCCATAAGGGTAAACGTGCAATGGCAAATCTTCACCATTCGGCCCTGGGTGTCTAGTAACAGCATCGAAATCAATGCTCTCAGAATAGTTGAAAGATTCATCCAGCAAACGGTCAAACTCACTGCGCCCAGTTACCCGCTCTACAGGCAATTGCGGTAGTGCAACCATTTGTCCAGATGAACGCCAGCCATTAGACGGTCGCGCCTGTGGGAAAGAATCCTCCACTGTTCCTAGCTGTCCACCACGACCGTTGACAACAGCTAACTGACGTGTAACTGCAATTTTGCCGTGGTCATCAACGGTTCTGGTTTGTGGAGTAGGCTGACGCCCCCGCAACAGATTATCTACGGTGTCAGCAACACTTTCGTGTACTGTCCAGCGTTGGCGTTCCAACATTTCCACCGCAATTTCAAAGGTAGGTGGGGCTTTGCGCTCCAAAACAGTCTTTTGAGAGCCTCGCCGTCTGGCTTCGTCGTCTCCCAACGTCACAGCTTGGATACCCCCAACTAAATCAGCCAGGGTGGGGTTTTTAATCAGATTTTCGATCTGATTACCGTGGGCAGTACCTACCAACTGTACGCCCCGTTCCGCAATGGTACGAGCCGCTAAAGCTTCCAGTTCCGTGCCAATTTCATCAATGACAATGACTTCTGGCATGTGGTTTTCCACTGCCTCAATCATCACTTGATGCTGTTCATTTGGATGAGCTACTTGCATCCGTCTGGCGCGACCAATGGCGGGGTGGGCAACATCACCATCCCCAGCGATTTCGTTGGAAGTGTCAATAATCACTACTCGCTTTTGCAAATCGTCCGCTAAAACACGGGCAATTTCCCGTAAGGCGGTAGTTTTACCCACGCCTGGACGCCCCAGCATGAGAATCGATTTACCAGTTTCTACCAAATCGCGGATCATGCCAATGGTTCCGAATACGGCTCGACCAACGCGACAGGTCAAGCCAATAATCTTACCAGTGCGGTTGCGAATAGCGCTGATCCGATGCAAAGTTTGCTCAATTCCTGCCCGATTATCTCCGCCAAAGATTCCGACTCGTTGAATGCAATCATCTATTTGTTCTTGAGTAACGGGTACTTCGCTCAAATACTCAGCTTGATTAGGAAAGCGAGCCTCTGGGCGACGACCCAAATCCAAGACCACTTCTACTAAACTATCTCGTTTGGGATGACTCTCTAGTACTTGTTGCAGGTCTTGGGGCAAAATGTCTAATAACTTTTGGAGATCGTCTGTAATCGTCATGCGTTCTATGGTGACGTTTTTAGAGATAGCGAGGACATTTGCGTGCAGGAGAACCCGTCCTGGGTATATTTCCGAACGAGCGATTAATGCTCCTGCTGTGACTTGATCTGGGAAACGAGAGAATGGGCAAGTTCTACAGCTTGCCAAAGCAATAATTCATCTTCTTCTAGGCGAACAGTCGCCTTCATATTGGTGTTACTTACCTCCTTATTCTCTAACTGTTCGAGAATTGGTGACAGCAGTACGCGGGCGTAGCTACCGTAGGCGACCCCAGCGATGGAGGCGGAGGGGCAGGGGGCAGGGGGCAGAGGAGAAAAGTTTTCCCCCTTGCTCCCTGCTCCCTGCTCCCTTGCCTCTTTGAGTAGTCTCATTGCCTTTAACTTAGCAACGGTATACTTATTTGTGCCGCCTGCTAACTGCACATATCCTGGTAACTTAGCTGCCAAAACTTTTTGCCCTAATTTCACTGCGGCTATTGTGGTGCCATCGCCAATATCACCACTCATCGGACGACCATCGGTTTGCCAAATTAAAGCACCCTTGAATGGGGCAATCTTCTCGTAGAGCGTTCTTAAGTAATCAATCATCCCTTCACCATCAGGACAGCTGATGGCTAGTAACTTTAGTTTATCAACCCACGGTGAAATTGCTTGCCATAACCGCTCAAATTCTGCCAATCGCCCGACTTTTGTATGGATTTCTACGGCATCTACTCCCGTTGACATTACCAATGGCGCGATCGCTCCTGGCGTTGTCACGTATGAAGCTGTATAAATTATACCATAAGGGCAAACTGGAATGCAACGACCGCAGCCATAACACTTTTTGGATACTACTCCTGAAAAGTCTTCTTTTATACTGTCAAACACAATCGCTTGTGCCGGACAAATCCGTTCGCAGGGTCTAGGGCAGTCTGGAGGACACTCATGAGGATTAAATTCTGCTTTGCGAAAATGGGGGTCTTCTCCATCGTTTAGGCTGACCATCAAAAAGGGTAAATTGCCTTTGTAGTCAAAGCCTCGTTTTTGGGCATCCTGAGCCAGAGATTTGGCTGCTTGTAGCCCTGATTGCGCTGCTGCAATTACTGCTGGATCAGCTGCAACATCTATGCAGTCAGCGCCCGCCAAAGTATAGGCTAACGTTAAACTTCTGACTGCCGGCAAATGCTGGAAGCTGGCTCCGCAGATCAGCTTGAACCAGTCACCTTGTTTGAGAGATTGTAAAGGGGCGAACAGATCAGTCACTATTCTATTATGCGTTTATACGACTAAAAATAGTAGTCTGCGATCGAGAAAAAGTCCGAATTTGCTAATTTAGGGGGCATGGGGCATTGGGGACTGGGGACTGGGGACTGGGGACTGGGGCATGGGGCATTTGTCATTATTATCCTCCCCTGCTCCTCTGCTCCTCTGCTCCCCTGCTCCCCTGCTCCCATGCCCCCCACTCCTCACTGCCGCAGCTGTCTTAGGAGACTGACAATATGACAACTGTATTTTTTGTAGAAGACTCTGCTGAAGATAGAGCTTTGTATCGACGCTTCCTAAAGCGGGACGATCGCTACACTTATGATATTTACGAATTTGAATCTGGAAATCAGGCGCTACAAGCTTGTCAAGGGAAAATACCAGATGTGATTTTGTTGGACTATCGATTACCAGATTTAGACGGGCTGGAATTTCTCACTCAGCTACAGAGGCAAACTTCTAACAGTCAAATTTCAGTAATTATACTGACGGGTCAGGGAGACGAAACGATCGCAGTCCAAGCGATTAAGAGTGGGGCGCAAGATTATCTAGTCAAGGGAAAACTGACTTCTGATAATTTACGTCGAGCGGTTCATGGGGCGATCGAGCAGATGCAGCTAATGCAGCAGCTAAAACAACAACAGGAACAACAAAAGTTAGTAGGAGCGATCGCTCTTAATATTCGCCAATCGTTGAGGCTTCAAGATATCCTTGCCACGAGTGTTCAAGAAGTCCGCCAGTTATTGCACGCCGATCGGGTAATAGTGTATCAATTTACGCCACAAATGCGGGTTAACATCGTCGCAGAGTCGGTATTACCCCAATGGACACCAATCTTAGGACTGGAGATTGAAGATACCTGTTTTCAGGAAAATCAGGGGGGAGAATATCGCCGAGGAAAAATTTGGGCAGCCACAAACATCTACGAAGCGGGTTTAAGTGATTGCCATATTCAACTTTTGGAACAGTTTCAGGTGAAGGCGAATTTAGTTTTCCCGATTTTGTTACAGAGCAAAGAGACTCAAGCTGTTGAACTTTGGGGGCTATTTATTGCACATCAATGTTCTGCCCCGCGAGAATGGCAGACATTTGAGGTGGAATTGCTCAAGCAAATAACGGTGCAACTAGCGATCGCTATCCAACAAGCCGAACTCTATCACAACCTCCAGACCCTCAACACCGAGTTAGAAGCCAAAGTCAAGGAGCGCACTGCCAAATTGCACCAAAGCGATCGCCGTTTTTGTGCCATCTTCAATAATACTTTCCAGTTCATCGGACTGCTAACGCCAGCTGGCATTTTACTGGAGGCGAACCAGACGGCGCTAAATTTTGCCGGACTGAAACTAGAAGATGTCATCAATCGCCCTTTTTGGGAAGCACATTGGTGGACAATTTCACCGCAAACTCAAGCAGAATTAAAACAAGCGATCGCTCGTGCAGCCCAAGGAGAGTTTATCCGCTATGAAGTTGATGTTCTCGGTGCAAATAATCGGGTAGCAACAATCGATTTTTCACTCCGTCCGCTTTTAGATGAGACAGGTCAAATTGTTTTGTTGATTCCAGAAGGGCGAGATATTACCGAACTCAAACAAGCTAAAGAAAAGCTCCAACAAAGTGAAGCACTGCTAGCCACTACTCAACAAATCGCCCATGTAGGTAGTTGGGAATTGAATTTAGAAACGAAAAAGCGCTCCTGGTCAATGGAAACCTTTCGCATCTCTGGTCTAAATCCCACTCAAGACGAACCCGACCAGACGGAACTTCTCCAAATAATTCATCCAGACGATCGCGCCTTGGTCAAAGCCCAACTCGAAAAGATGATGTCTACAACGGGCTATGCCTACGCTCAACAAGCCCCTTTCAATCTTGAGTATCGAATTATCCGACCTGATGGTTCGGTGCGCTACGTTGAATCAAAAGCAGAGATAGCTTATGACCCTCAAGGACACCCAGTTAAACTGTTGGGAGCGGTTATAGATATTACAGAACGTAAACAAAATGAGTTAGAAATCATCCGTAGTCGTGACCTGCTAGAAGCTGTTTATAACGAATCCGCTGATGCACTTTTTTTGATAGATGTCAAAACATTACTGATCGCTGACTGTAACGATCGAGCAGTGGAGCTATTTGCAGCCTCTAGTAAAGCTGAACTGATTAATATTGAAAGTAATACTCTACAAAAACAACCCTTCACTTCCGATGAGATCGCCACCTCTATCGAAGAAATTAACCAGCAAGGGTTTTGGAGTCGAGAAGTTGAATATATTACTAAGCAGGGCAAACCCTTTTGGGGAAATATCGCCGCCAAGCAAATCACAGTCGCTGGTACTGTGATGCAACTGGTACGAATCACGGATATTACTGCCCGGAAGTATGGTGAAAAAGAGCAGCAACGAGCAGAAATCGCTCTCCGAGAAAGCGAGGAACGACTACAATTAGCCCTTGAAGCTTCTGGAGATGCTTTATGGGACTGGAATATTTTGACTAAAGAGGTGTATTACAGCCCTCGCTATTTAGAAATGCTCGGATACCGCTTTGATGAACTCCCACAGAATTTGAGTACTTGGCAGCGATTAGTTCATCCAGACGATCTAGCTTGGGTGGAGAAAATCTTGGCAGCTCACCTCAAGGATAGTTCAATACCGTACAAATTTGACTATCGACTTTGCACTAAGTCAGGGGAATACAAATGGATTGCCAACTACGGCAAGGTTGTGATGCGAAATGCAGATGGTAATCCTCTGCGAATGACTGGTACTCATCGAGATGTCAGCGTTCGACAAGCCGCACTACGCGAACACAAACAAGCCGAAGTAGCCTTAGCCAAAAGTGAAGAACAACTGAGACTAACGTTAGAATTTAATCACATCGGTCTTTGGGATTGGAATATTCAAACAGGCGAAGTTATCTGGAACGACAACCATTTTCGTTTGTTAGGTTTAGAGCCAGAAATATCAGCCAGCTATCAATTATGGCGCGATCGCGTGCATCCAGAGGATGTTGACGGAATTGAACAGACTGTATCAAATGCACTGGCACAACATATTAATTTTCAAGCTGAATATCGAGTGATTTATCCCGATGGCAGGGTTCGCTGGCTCACGGGAAAAGGGCGTGCTGCTTACAACGAAGCAGGCGAACCTCTACGGATGCTAGGAATAATTATTGATGTCAGTGAACGTAAACAAGCAGAAGCAGCTTTGCAAGAAAGTGAAGCCCGATTTCAGGCATTTATGAACAACAGCCCAGTGCTAGCTTGCATCACTGATACAGATGGCTGTGTACTTTACTTAAATCAAATATACCTGCGGACATTTAAATTACTACCCGAACAAGTGATTGGGCAATATATTTCTGACCTCTACCCAGATGAAATTGCTCGGCAGCATTTCGATCACCTTCGCACAGTCATAGAGACAAATCAGGCAATTGAGGTGATTGAATTTGCTCCTCGACCAGACGGTTCCCTCGGTGAATTCTTGGTATACAAATTCCCGATTCTCGGATTGTCTGCACAAAAGCTAGTGGGTAGGGTGGCGATTGATATCACAGAACGCAAAATTCTAGAGCGAGAACTAGCTCACAAGCAAAAGTTATTGGATACCTTCATCAATAATGCACCTGTTGGGATAACCATTCTCGATCGGGAACTGCGTTATTCATTCATTAATGAAGCATTAGCAGAAATTAATGGCATTCCCGCAGCAGAGCATATTGGCAAGACAACGTGGGAGATTGTCCCTGATATAGCACGGAACCAAGATCAAGTCTTTCGACAGGTCTTAACAACGGGTGAACCGATTCTGGATTTGGAAGTCAGGGGAGAAACCCCAAAATTCCCTGGTGTAATCAGGACTTGGCTAGCTTCCTATTTTCCGATTCAGTCTGAAGCTGATGAACCTATGAGCATGGGCATTGTAGTAGTTGAAATCAGCGATCGCAAACGCACTGAACAGATGTTAGAGTTGCAAGCAGTCATTACCCGCAACATGGCGGAGGGAATTTGCCTAGTTCGTGCTACAGATGGCGTGTTTGTCTACGCCAATCCTAAATTCGAGCAGATGTTTGGTTATGAATCTGGTGAATTAATTGGTCAGCACGTATCGATTGTTAACTATGGTGATGAAAACAATACACCTGAAGATGTTAATCAGGCGATTTGCACTGCTATTTTAGAACACCGTGAAGCAATTTATGAAGTCCACAATATTAAAAAAGATGGCACTCCATTCTGGTGTAGCGCTACCGCTTCCGTTTTTGAACATCCTGAGTATGGAAGCGTCCTTGTGGCTATCCAACAAGATATCACCGAGCAAAAGCAAGCGGAAGAAAAAATCAAAGCCTCTCTAAAAGAAAAGGAAGTATTACTCAAAGAAATTCATCATCGTGTTAAGAACAATTTAGGAATCGTCAGCAGTTTGTTGCAAATGCAATGCAGACGAACACAAGATCCTGTAGTGACAGCTATTTTGCGCGATAGCCAAAACCGCATTGCTTCCATTGCCCTAGTTCATGAAAAACTATACCGTTCTGAAGACCTCGCTGATATTGATTTCGCTCAATACATTCCAGATTTAACAACTCATTTATTTGATTCCTATAATGTCAGTTCCAGCCAGATTCAACTAAATATTCAAGTTGATAATGCTAGCCTGGACATCGAAACCGCCATTCCTTGTGGCTTAATTATCAACGAACTGGTTTCTAATGCTTTAAAATACGCTTTTGTTAGTAATCGCGGAGGAAAAATTGAGGTTAAGTTTTATCAAGAATCCGCATCTACTTTGACACTCATTATTAGAGATAATGGTGTTGGCTTACCCGAAAACTTTGATAGTAAGAAAACTAAAACACTGGGTATAACACTTGTCCAGGGTTTAGTCAAGCAGCTAAGAGGAAAACTTGAAATTGACTCTCAACAAGGAACAGAGTTCAAAATTACTTTTACAAACAGCCGGATATGAACATAATTGACCTCTCACCAAACACGCAGAAAAAAGAGACAGTTCGAGTCCTTGTTGTTGAAGATGAATATATCCTTGCTATCAACTTACAAGAAACTTTAGAGTCTTTAGGATATGTTGTTTTAGATATTGCCGATTCTGCCGAAGAGGCAATTGCAAAAGCAACTGAATTACGCCCAAACTTGATTTTAATGGATATCAGATTACGCGGTGAAATAGATGGTATCCAGGCATCAGAGCAAATTTGGCATCATTTGCAAATCCCGATTATC
Organism: Nostoc sp. ChiSLP03a; assembly: GCF_034531215.2. NCBI lineage: Bacteria > Bacillati > Cyanobacteriota > Cyanophyceae > Nostocales > Nostocaceae > Nostoc > Nostoc sp. ChiSLP03a. The sequence continues at coordinate 29,609 of NZ_JAVRBQ020000154.1, read as the reverse complement.
TACGTCACCGGGCACTCCGATCAAAGTACTGTCGAGCGAGCAACGCTGACATCCCCCTTTGGATATATTCTTAAACCCATTAAAGAGCAAGAACTTTACGTTGCGATTCAAACAGCACTCAATCGCTACGATCGCGAGCAATTTTTGAGTTCTGTACTTCGAGGAATGGGTGATGGAGTAATTGTAGTCGATACTGAATTAAATATTAAATACATCAATCAGGTAGCTGAAGCTCTAACAGGGTGGCAATGGAATGAAGCTAAAAACAAGACGTTAACTGAAGTTATCAAAATCATTGATGAACAAACTCAGTTGCCGACAGAAAATCCAATTATTGTAGCCCTCCAACAAGAAACTACTATATATTTAGGCAGTGGTGTTCTACTAGTTGGTAGAAACGGGACAATTATACCAATAGCTGATAGCACTACTCCCCTGAGAAATAACAATGGTGTAATTACAGGAGCCGTATTTGTTTTCCGGGATGACACGCAACGACGGTTAACCGAAGAACGCAATCTTGCAGCTGAACGCGCCCAACAACTAGAAGTTCGAGTGGCAGAACTGCAACGCCTGAACCAATTAAAAGAGGATTTTCTGGCAACAACTTCTCATGAAATGCGAACGCCTTTGTCAAACATCAAAATGGCAATCTCTGTGCTAGAAAATATTCTCGATCGCCAGGGTATTTTAAATTCAAACACACTTCCCCCATCTGAATCTGTAGACCGCTATTTACGTATTGTGCGCGAACAGTGCGAACAAGAACTGGATTTGGTTGACAATTTACTGCATCTACGAATGATTGATGCAGATGTCTATCCATTGGAATTAACATCAATTCAACTCCAAAACTGGCTGCCTCACGTTGCCGAGTATTTTCAAGAACGCGCTCAAGCTAGAGAACAGTCTTTGCAAGTTAGTGTTTCTCCAGATTTACCACCTTTAGTTTCAGACTTGGCTAGCCTGACTGAAATTATCTCAGAGTTACTCAACAATGCTTGTAAATACACTCCACCTGATGGACAGATTGTGTTAAACGTTCAGCTAATTTATATCACAAAAAGTCCGATCGATGAGGATGCTAAATCTGGTGTATTAGATAATTTTCAAGTTCCTTATTTTCAAATCACATTTAGCAATTCTGGGGTGATAATTCCGAAAAAAGAACAATCTCGAATTTTTGAGCCGTTTTACCGGATTCCTGAAACCGAACGCTGGCAACAAAGCGGCACAGGATTAGGTTTAACATTGGTTAAGAAGTTAGTAGAATATCTCCAAGGCACGATTGAAGTTACCAGTTCTCAGGGCTGGACAACGTTTACAGTTCAGCTGCCTTTAAGTTTGTGATGGTATTGGGCATTGGGCAAAACAGTGTTGAGTTAGGAGTTAGGAGTTAGGAGTTAGGAGTTATTCTCCCCCTGCTCCCCTGCCTCACCCTTCAAAAGAGTTCAAACTACGCCAAAATCTAAATAAACGCGATCGCATCTTACTAACATCTTATTAACAATGCAGATTATCCAAAGTCTCCATACAGCGATTCTTGTGACTGACTTAGAACGCTCTGAACATTTTTATGGCAAAGTATTGGGATTATCCAAAATAGATCGTTCTCTAAACTACCCTGGTGCATGGTATCAAGTCGGCGACTATCAAATTCACCTGATAGTTGCAACCACTGTCCCCACGGAAAACCCAAACCAAAAATGGGGACGTAATCCCCACGTTGCCTTCACTGTAACTGACTTAAATGCCGCCAAACAGGAATTCCTCAATCATAATTATCCCATTCAAGCTAGCGCCTCCGGTCGCGCTGCCCTCTTCACTCAAGACCCTGATGGGAATATTATCGAGTTGAGTCAGCAGTAGACCTTTTGCAAAAGTGCTTTTTGCAAGAGAGGGAAAAAGGGTAAAGGTTAAAGGGAAAAGGGAAAATAACAAACCTTTCCCCTGCCCCTTATCCCGACAAATGCCAAGAAGTCTAGTGAGGAGTGAAGAAGGGAATAGGGTACAGGTTACTGGGTACAAATTATTTTCTATCACCTTTCCCCTTTCCCCTTTCCCCTTTCCCCTATTCTGGTAATTTATATTGCCCAACAATACGCTTGGCAAATTCTGGAACGTGCGCTTCTAATTTCTCTGGATGATTGCGCTTTACATACAAATAATTCCGGGTAAAGTGGGAATCAATGGAAAATCGTGCGTATTCTAGACCCTTGGGGCCGATTTTTTCGATTACCACACCCATCAGTTTTGCTGCCCACATCGGTAGAGTAACGCCTTTATCGTAAGCGGGAATACTTTGTTGTACGGCTTCTTTGCGGTTGCCTTTAGACGTTACTGGTTGGGTATCTAACTGGTCTTTCACTAAATCCAGCATTTCCTTACCTGTGTCATTTCTAACTACAATCCATTGCCAGCCGAAGGGTGCGCCCATGTAACCAACAACTAAGTCGGCTAGGGAGTTGACGTAATCAAAGCAACTCATACAGGATGGGGCAAAGACATCTTTGAGTTTGTTGGTCTTCAAGCCAAAGAAAGGCACGGTTTCTGATGAGCCATCTTCATGTTTGAAGTGAACCCGAAAGTCTTGCATAAATTCGTAATGCACAACTGTATCAGGCGAACGGCTGGTGGTTTCTAAGAATTTTTGCAATCCGGCGCGGTTAACGTTGTCTACGCAGGGCGTACCCAAAACATACAGCTTTTCTAAACCAAGTTGTTTTTCTACGGCTCGTAATGCTTGGATTTGGCAACCAACACCAATTACCAACAGCCGCTTCATCCCCGATTTTTCCACCTGTTCTAATATGGAAAGGTTCGGGGAAAGTGTTGGTTTATTTACTCGTGCTGCTAGTATTTCTTCTGGAGTCCGGGCGATGACGGGCATGGGTTGAAAGCGGTCTTCTTTGGTGTTTTGCACGCAGACTACACCTTCAACTAAGCCGCGATTCAACATTTCAATGGCAATGCTGCTCACAATACCCGTCCATTGTGCGCCTTCGATGGGCTGTTGTTTCTTCGCCGCTATCATGTCTTGATGAACACCAAAGTAGAGTTCATCGGGGTTTTCGAGATGACGTGATCGCGTGTGGGTTTCTTGTTCAAGTTCGCCTATTTGCTGATTAATAAAAGCGCAAGCTTCCTTGACATAGTGAATATAGTATGTATCGCATAGTCCGCACTCGCTACAGAGTTCTTTGGCAGGGCGGCGACTGGTAGGTTTTAAGGCTCTGGCTTTTTTGTGTGGAGAAACTGAGGTCATATAAACTTTTTGTTTTATCCAGGAATCGCTTTTATTACAATACCTTCACTGGCTATGAACTTGACGATAGAGATTGAACAAGAAGAGGATGGACGCTTCCTAGCAGAAGTGATTGGTTTTCCTGGTGTGCTGGCTTACGGACAGATACGAAAAGAAGCAGTTGCTAGAGTTCAAGCATTAAGCTTGTTAAATTTGAGTATTTTGATTTTTTCTACTTTACGAAAAGTTAATTGAATATTTCAGTAAAAGTACAAATGTGGTATGAAAAAATCTTTTGTTACTTTTGTTCTAAATTTATTAAATTGAAACGAAAAAAACAATGGCTGAAAAGCGTAAAGAAGACGATATTAAAGAAGCTTCAGGATTCGCAGCAGGCGGAGCAGCAGCAGGTGCAGGAGTGGCAGCTGTGGTTGGAAACATGGGACTAGCAGGAGCATTCGGTGGTATTGCCATTGGGGCAGCCCCAGTTGTAGCTGCTGGCGCTGTAGTTGGACTAGCAGCTTATGGCTTGAAGAAGCTCTTAGATTAAAAAATACAAGAAACAAAAAAATGCTAAACTCTAAAGACTCTAAGACTATACGTGCTATTGCGGTTGCCTCATCTGCTGCTGCTAGTCTAGGCTCAATTACAGTAGCTACAGTTACTTCTACCGCTCCTGGTATTTTAGGTGTTTTGGGATTTACAACAACGACGGTTGTAGCATTGCCAGCAGCAGGAATTGTAGCCACAGCAGGACTTGCAGCTTATGGGGTAAAAAAGGTCTTTTTTGACTAAGCTTTAGATGGTAAAAATTAGTCAAAGATTATAGATAGCCCTTCAGTGAATTTCCTGGAGGGTATTTGCTATTCTCAAAAGGCTTTATCTCAACTGAGGAAGGATGAAAATGTGATAGCACTCAGTACTAAGTAATTGAAATAAAATTTGATTTTTGATACACAGATAAAAGCAGACATTCCCAAACTAGTCGTGGTTGAGCGTAAGAAAGCAAGTGTTTTCGAGATTGTTCTAGTTGGTTAATGATACTAGGTTGATGCCACTGCCGCCAGTAGAACTGCTGAAGATAATCAATTAACCACAGTTGTGCTTCTGTATCTAAATCCTTTTCAATTTTTTTGGCTAACTCTAAGGCGTTACGGTAAGATTTAGGCGCTTTTTTCAAGTCTTCAAGTAACTCAGGGGGAATAGCTTGTAATTGCTCATAAGATGCGATCGCACTTCCAGCACTACCAGCTGCTATACTCAATACTGCCTGATTTGACAAAATTTCTTGATGACCTGTTTGTGTGAGTACAACAGCTAAAGACTGTGCATTTAAGGGATAAAAAGGAATGCGTTGACAGCGTGATACCAAAGTCGGCAACACAGATTCAAGTGTCGGTGCAATTAAAATTAATGTCGCCTGTCCCGGTTCTTCCAAGGTTTTAAGTAAAGCATTCGCTGCGGCTTCTGCCATTGTTTGCGCTTCTTCCAGCACTACCACATTTCTCGGCGCTTCTAAGGGCGGACGACCTAAAAACTCGGTAATTTCCCGAATTTGCTCTAGTCGAATTACCGGAGGGGCTTTACGCTTGAGTCCTTTTTCGGCTGCTTCTGCTGCTGTTAATCGTTGTCCCTGGTATTGGTACGTTGGTTCCACCCACAATAAAGCTGGGTGATTGCCTTGACGCAAACGGTTTTGTAAAGATGCAGTAACTCCCATCCCATTAGAAAATAGCAATTCCACAAAACATCTGGCTGCTAAACTCCTGCCTACACCATCTGGCCCCACAAATAAGTAGGCTGGAGGAACCCGGTTTTGTCTGACAGCCTGAGTGAGTAATTCTATAGCTTGCTGTTGTCCGATAACTGGTGCAAATGGATCGTTAGTCATTAATCAACGTGACAGGACAATCGGTATGGCATAAAGCTAAAATACCTGAGCCTTTGGTGGCAGTTGGTTGATGAGTGCCCAAGTGCTGAGTACGATTCTTACTTTTGTACTCAGCACTGTTTGGGTAAATTAGCAATCAAACCTTAGACGTGAGAAATCTGGATATCTCCGCGTGTGCCAACACAGCACCAGGTTCGCGCTGGAGAGCGTTGTAATACTTTCTCTCGAAGGTATTACCCGTCTCTAACGGTACAATTAGTGTACGGACATCAGCAATCAATTTTTGGAAATCGTCCAGCAATATCGGTTCATCTGCTTGGAGCATTTCATCAACTTGCACAACCATCTCAGAAATGCGATGTAGCCAAGCAAATTGTTCGTGAGCAATGACTAGCTGAAGAAGTTCTCCACTTGATACTCGTCCACTAACCTGTTCGTAGGCAATGCGTTCTGTCTCCAGCAACATCTTGTGAAGGTAGAGTAATTTGTTTCGTAAATCACGCAGATATTGATGCTGACGTATTCTTTCTGTAAGTGTGTTAGAAGTCAATGTTACTTATCCTCTCGTTACAATAGTCTTCAATGGCTTAAGTAATTTCTAAGCATTGAGAATTAGGCATTGGGATGGAATTAGGAAAGAGGGACAGGTAACAGGTGATAGGGAATAATCTATACCCTGTAACCTTTAACCTATTCCTTTCTTCTTCCCCATGCCTTGGTGAATGGAGTTTTTTATCTATTTGGTTTCCTTGCTAAGAAGCATTATAATGAGCATATCTTTATATAACCGTTATGTCTTATATCTGATTAATCATATATTAGCATAAAATTATAAGAAGTACACAGTGTAGAACCAAGCGAGAAAATATCAATTATGGGAAAACCATCTTCATGTCGCTAGCAAATGTAATTTTAGGTCTTCTTCAGCAGCAAGAAATGACGGGCTACGACCTCAAAACGAGCTGCTTCGATCAATGCATTGCCCATTTATGGCCAGCAGATCAGGCACAAATTTACAGAACTCTCGATAAGCTAGTTGAGCAAGGCTGGATTACCTGTAACATTGAGATTCAACACGATCGCCCCAACCGCAAAGTCTACAGTGTGACGGAGCTAGGGAAAGCGGAATTTAGGCGATGGCTAGGGATTCATCAGCCCTTACCGACTATCAGAGAACCTTTACTCGTCCAGTTGCATTTTGCAGATCAGTTGTCGAATGAAACCATCATTCACCTACTAAAGCAACAATTAGCGGCTCGAAGTAAAAAGCTGGCTGAATGTGAAACCATCGATTTGCCATCAATCGGTGATGAATCTGCCAACCGCAAGCAGGTGATGCAAAGGCTGGTGCTGGAGTTGATCATCCGAAGAGAAGAAACTTATATTGATTGGTTGAAGACAGTAATCGAAGTTGTCAGTCGCCAAGAGCCATATCCATTTACCACAAAAGAATTCAGGAGTCAGGAGGTGACTGAGCGACTAGCCTTGAGCGAAGTCGAAAGGAGTCGAAGTGAGCCAGAATTCACAATTGAATTTTGAACGAAAGAACAGATGAATCGTGGATTATTTGTAGGTTTAGTAACTTTAGATTTGATTTACCTTGCTGACTCTGCCCCAAAGAATAATCAGAAGATTGTTGCTACTGACTATACTGTAGCGGCAGGGGGCCCAGCAACAAACGCGGCTGTAACTTTCAATTATTTAGGAAATCAGGCTACAGTCTTAGGTGTAGTGGGTTCTCACCCAATGACGCAGCTGATTCGGGATGACTTGGCAAATTACAAAGTTGCGATCGCAGACCTTGAGCCTATCACTGATTTAGTACCACCTGTATCTTCGATTATTGTCACTCAAGCTACAGGTGAACGCGCTGTGGTTTCGATCAATGCTGTGAAAACTCAAGCTAGCAGCGCATCTATCCCGCCAGATATTTTGCAGAATGTCGATATCGTACTAATTGATGGACATCAGATGGCGGTTGGTGATTCCATAGCTCAAATGGCTAAAGCCAATAATATCCGAGTAGCGATCGATGGTGGTAGTTGGAAGCCTGGATTTGAGCAAATTCTACCGTTTGTGGATTACGCTATCTGTTCAGCTAATTTTTATCCCCCCAACTGCCAAACTGGAGAAGACGTATTTAGCTATCTCAGTGGATTTGACATTCCTCATATCGCCATTACCCACGGACAAGAACCAATTGAATACTTGAGTGGCACTAAAACTGGTATCGTAGATGTGCCGCAGATTCAAGCGGTTGATACGTTAGGGGCTGGAGATATTTTCCACGGTGCTTTTTGTCATTACATTTTAAGCCAAAGCTTTACTGATGCACTGGCACTGGCAGCTAATATTGCTGCTGATTCCTGTAAATTTTTTGGTACTCGGCGCTGGATAGATTTAAGATAATTCGTAATGACGCTCCTGCGGACGCTCGAGTACTCGCTACCGCTACGCTAATGTAATTCGTAATTCGTAATTTAAGACTTTGAATTACGAATTAGTAATTAGTTAAATTAAGTATCGCTGTGCGCCTCTAATCACGTTATATAGCACAAGCCTTGGTGGTTAGGACATCAACAGATGATAAAACTTAGATACAAAAAGACTTTTCATCCAGTCCCCATTACCCCTTATCCCCCTCAGGGGCCGCACCTTCCCCAGTCCCCAGTACCCAGTCCCCAGTCCCTTACTATATATATTTTTAAAAATGAAAGATTTACAAGAAATATTAGCGATCGCTCGTGAGGTAGGTTGGGGCGCAGCAGATATACTGCGATCGTATTACCACGGCACTGCAAAAGACCCTAATTTAGAAGTTCAATATAAGCAGAATGAGCCTGTCACTGTTGCCGATGTCGCTGTGAGTCAATACATTTTGCAGAGGCTACAAACAACTTTGGGTAACGAAGATTTTGCTTACATCAGCGAAGAAACTTATCAATCTTCAAGTAGTGGTAGACAGGCTTCTGCCCCTTGGGTATGGATAATTGACCCTTTGGATGGCACGCGAGATTTTATCAAAAAAACTGGCGACTATGCAGTTCACATTGCTTTAGTCAAGGAAACACGCCCAGTGTTGGCAGTGGTGGCAGTACCAGAGGCTCAAAAGTTATATTACGCTACCAAAGGCGGGGGTACATTTGTAGAAACCCGTAACGAATCTGTTCCTTTACAAGTGTCTTCAGGTAAACGAATTGAGGATTTAACCTTAGTCGTTAGTCGCTCTCACCGCAACCAACGGTTAGATCATCTGCTACAAAATTTACCCTGTCAAAATCAGAAATCTGTGGGTAGTGTAGGCTGCAAAATTGCCACCATTGTTGAGCAACAGGCAGATATTTACATTTCTCTTTCCGGCAAGTCTGCGCCCAAAGACTGGGATATAGCCGCTCCAGAATTGATTTTAACAGAAGCTGGTGGTAAATTTACTCACTTCGATGGCACGCCGTTGCAGTATAACACTGGTGATATCAATCAATGGGGAGGTTTGCTAGCTAGTAATGGTGAATATCACGAACTACTATGTAAAAAAGCAGAAGGTATCTTAGCGCAGTTTGACCATAGCTAACGGGATACTGGATGATGAATATTTTTTAATTTGCTTTAATTTGCTTTTAAGACTTTCGATCGTGGTATGATTAATCTGATTACGAATAATAATCTTTACCTTTTAGTCCACAGCTTAATTTTAAAAACACTAAATATCTGGGCGATCGCGAGTTAATTACGATTTCCGATTAAAAGTGTAACTTGATATAGTACAAGCAAAAAAAGCCAGTCTTTAGAAAGTCTGCAAACCGTCTTTAAAGGTTTGATTTGTGAATAAAATTCACTATCAGACAATATTCAAAGGCTGAATGCTGTGCTACACTCATGGACATAAAGATTATTTTCGGTTGAGTAACTCGTTTTGATTTCTAAAAACCGTCTCTCCGAATTTAACTCTCTACACTCCCTGAATTCGGAGATTTCTATGTCAATTTACGTCGGAAACCTGTCCTATCAGGTTACAGAAGATGACCTAAAGCAGGCTTTTGCAGAATACGGAACAGTAAACCGTGTTCAACTCCCCACAGATCGGGAAACAGGCCGGCCGCGTGGGTTCGCTTTTGTGGAAATGGAATCAGACACACAAGAACAAGCTGCCATTGATGCACTTGATGGCGCTGAGTGGATGGGACGTGATTTGAAAGTGAACAAAGCTAAACCTCGTGAGGAAAGAAGCAACTCCTCTCGCGGTAGCTGGGGTGGCGGTAATAATGCCCGCCGCAACAATAATCGCTACTAAGTCGATTCCTGAAAATTTCACATTTAGAGTCTCCAGCAGATAAAGCCAAAGGCTCGATTCTGCTGGAATATTTTATTTGGTATCTAGTCTTGAACTATTCATCCATATTAAGGAGGAATGAGAATGACACAAGTAGTTCTAGGAGAGAATGAAGGTATTGAATCAGCCTTGAGAAGATTTAAACGGGAAGTTTCTAAAGCAGGAATTTTCCAAGATATGAGAAAAAAGCGTCACTTTGAGACGCCGATAGAAAAAGAGAAGCGTAAAGCAATTGCTAGGCACAAACAACGTCGTCAACAACGTTCTCGCTTCAATTAAAAGTCCAAGCAAATTTGCCCTTCGATTTCACATCTAGCCAACATCTCTTCATTGTTGCCATAGCACTGGCAAGCCACAAGTAATTAGCATACATCAATCAATAAACAACATTGTTCGTAGTATCGCAGTATTGACTTTCGGCGCTACTGAATTATACATGTTTTCAATTGCGTGAAGTATGTATGGGCTTACAGCTAGCTATGTGTCCCTAACTAATATCGTGTCCGGTAAAGACTTATCATCAATCCCGCAGTTCTTGCTGGGGGCTTCTTAGCTGGGGGAAAGAGGAATATTTCCCGTTTCTGCATAGATTACGGGAATTATAACTAATTAACCGGACATGATATTCCTCATCTTCGCACTCACTACTTTGATCGTAAGCGATTATCTGGACATGATATAACGATTACCTGGCATTTCTCCAGGTTACGGTTATACTGCTATCATTGCTGGCTCTACTGGTCAGCTAAATTTACTGAGTATTATTTTACTCAGTGGAATCAGGGTGGCAAATTAGTACTGACTAAATTGAGACATTCTTTAGCTGGAATATTTCAAGGTATTTTATTGTTTTCTTTTTTCTTTTTTCTTTCATCAGTAAATATATAGGACTAGTATTTGATTTCTGAAAAGATACGTAGGGTGTGTTAGCGATAGCGTAACGCACCATCATCAAGGTTTTGGTGCGTTACGAACTGCGTTCTAACACACCCTACAATACTGGAATGTTTCAAGGTATTTTATTGTTTTCTTTTTTCTTTCACCAGTAGATATATTAATTACAACAGACTAAGAATAATATCAAGTCCGGGTAATTCCAATTTAATAAGTAATCACGCGGGCATGATATAAGGTATGGGAACATCAGGGAGAAACCAATCCCCAATAACTAATATTTGAGGAGATTTAATGTGTCTAGTCGTAAATTATCTTTATTACTGAAAATAATAATTGTTTTATTGGTTACTGGTACTAGTAGTTTAGGTATCAGCTTGCTTTTAACCACAAGCGGATTTGAGCATTTGTTGGAAATTCTCAAGCCAAAAAGCGAGAATGCTAAAGCGAGTCATAACAAGCTGATGAGTGCAGATGCACAGAATATAAATCCAGTCACAGAGCAGATGAATGAAGTGCCAAAGGCATTTCAGGGAGCAATCGTTTATCAAGGGAAACTAAAACCGAATGAGAAAGTTATTGCCCTAACTTTTGATGATGGCCCCAGCCCCAAAAATACAGCACAGATTTTAGAAATCTTGAAGAAAAATGATATAAAAGCCACATTCTTCATGATCGGGGAAATGGTGAAATATTTTCCTCAAGTTGCCAAGCAAGTGGCTGCTGATGGTCACATAATTGGTAATCACACATGGCATCATTGGTATCGCCACATGGATTTAGCTACTGCGGCTAGTGAAATCGATCGTACAGCAGAAATCATCTACAAGACTACTGGAGAGAAAACTACTCTATTTCGTCCTCCTGGGGGCTTTCTGAATAATGGACTAGCCGAATATGCCAGAAACGAGAAATACGCCGTCATGATGTGGTCAGAACAATCGGGAGATGCTGAACGTCGTTCGCCTCAAGTTCCAGGGCTGGTCAAAAATGTGCTGAAATATGCAAAACCCGGTGCAATTGTCCTGCTGCACGATGGAGGCGGCAACCGTTCCAAATCTGTCAAGGCTTTACCAGAAATGATCGCAGGTTTAAAAGCCCAAGGCTATAGATTTGTGACAATTCCCCAACTACTAGAAATACAAGCCCAAGAAAAAAGTGTGGAGACAGCAGCATCACCCGTAACAAATCAAGAACATCTAAACCAACAACTTAATCATCAGTGATATCCCAATACGGTTCGGTTAAGGTTTTTTGATGAAAATTATTGCTTGTCAAAGACGCGATAAATCGCCGTCTCTTGCCTTGACCAAACAGTATTGAGTGATATTCTGTCCGGGTAATTAGTTAGTTTATTGGCCAGCAATGCGATTGTTTCGCCTAAGAGGATGTTTGAAAAGTCCTTAACGATGTTGTATCAAATCAGTTTTGTTTGATCCCCCTAAATCCCCCTTTTGAAGGGGGACTTTGATTCTTATTCCCCCTTTTTTAAAGGGGGTTAGGGGGGATCTGAATGTACTAAAAGTCACAGCCGAATACTTTTCAAACAACCTCTAACAATGCCAATGCACCAATCTAAAATCGGGTTTCATACTCAACTTGGAGTTGATTTTCATCCCCCACATCAGTTGAGCCTCGCATCAAAATTTCGTCATTGACTCGATAGAGGACATTGAAACGGAAAGATTCATCGCTAGAAAGAGCGCGTGATAAAGAGGCAGAGAAATTTTTATTAATATCAAACACACCTTCCGCTGATAAATTCAGAATTGAAGCTCTTGATGTTTTTGATTCATCATTATTAATCGATGGAGTCGGAAATATCCGAAATTCACTGAAACCAACAGCTTGTCCGATCGCAGTGATAGTTCCTTGTAAACTACCTAAAATGGTAGAACTAGCGAAATTAGTCAGCCCTTGGCCTGCATCTGCTTGACCAAAAGAACCCAGAATTGAGCCACCCAGCAAAGCAACTATTTCTCCCTTACTACGGCTAGGTTCGCTCGTCAGTTCTAGATTCTCACCCAATTTACTAGCTGGGCCGTTCACCCTCGCTTGAACGGTAACGCTACGTAAAGTCCCAAAGTTGTTTACAGAAACATCACTGACTTCAGAAGACAATGGTGATTCCAAAGTTTGAGTGTTCCTTGCTGATGCTTCCGGTACAATTGCCGTCAGTCGGACATCCAAAGTCGGGTCAAGTCCTTGACTTGGAGTAAACCGCGCAGTTTGTTCGTAGCCCCGCGCCAAGGTAAACTCAGTAGAAAATAAGCTCAGTCGTCCTCCTGTCAAACGAATGGTTCCTTGAGGAAGCGGTTTAGCTAATGTACCATTAATGGTCAAGTCGCCTGTTGCGTCAAACCTCAATAGGGGCTGACTTAATGCCGCTCCTCCTGGTACAAAGCTTAGAAAGGACTGAGTTGTAACCCGAATATCTTTACCTAAAATCAACTTTAAATCTGCAAACGTTACAGGTAAGTTGGGTGGAGTTGCGGTGTTAGTGCTTGCGTCTGTTGTCGCCACTGAGTTAGTGCTTCCGTCTGCTGTAGCTACTGAGTTAGCGTTATTCTCTGCTGTTGGTGTGGCGTTAGGGTTAACTTGTTGTCTATCTAGATTTATGACCTTAGTGTTAGACTCTGCTGTAGCTGCTGATTTTTTTGCAGTAGTAGGCGAGTTGCCAATAATTACCTGACCATCACTCAGTTGAATCTCTCCGCCAATTACAGGTTTTAAGGCTGTGCCGCGAATCACGACATCGCCACCAACACCACCTTCATACAGTCCTGCAAGCTTAAAATTGAGTTTGTCTGCTATTGATACTGTCAGGGGATTCGCTGCGGCTTGTTGAGCATCAAAAATTGGCAAGATACCTGATGCAGTTACTTGCCCTTGATTGTAATTACCTTGGATATTTTCAACGCTTACCGTACTACCATTAAATAGTGCTGTTCCTGTGACATTCGTGAGAGGATCGGATAAGGCTTGAGCGCTAAAGGTAGCATTATTAAATGTGGCGTTGCCGTTAATAATGGGTTCGGTTAAAGTACCTTTAACGTTTAAATCTACTTTTCCTTGACCGTCTACCCAAGCGACTTGATTGTTGGTCAACAGATTTAACAGTGCCAATCCTTCATTTTGCACATTGGCGTCGATGTTGATTTGATTGCTATCAGGTTGCACTTTGGCAAAAGGCAAAGGAGCAGGTACGCTACCTGTAATTGCAACTGGCTGCGTTCCTGTCACGAGTAAGGTACTATCAAAATTCAAGCGAGCGTTGTTGTAATCAAAGTTCACTTGTCCTGTTTGTACGGGTTGTTTGTTAAGGGTCGCATTTGCTAGCGCCACTTTCCCTTGAACTCTGGGGTCTTGCAAACTACCTGCTAAAGTGGCATCAGCATTTACATTACCAGTGATATCTACGGGGTATTTTTCGATAAAAGGCTCTAAAAGTGATAAAGGTAGACTGGCTACATTCAATTTTCCAGATACTTGCTCAGTTCCTAACTGTCCTGAAAACGCCACTAGTCCTCGGTCAATCCCCACACTCAAGGGTGCAAGGGTGACGATACCATCGGCGAAAGTGCCTTGAGCAACGACTGGATTGATGGAATAATTACCCCATTGCCAGTTAGCACCTTGAAAATTAAAGCCAACATTCAACCCAGATTTTAACGAGCCATTGGCTGTAATTGCTCCGCTTAAAGCACCTGTTAATTCTGCAAGGCTGGGTAAAGATGCGGTTTGTTTGGTTTCAGCTTGCTGTTCTTTGGCGATCGCTGTTGTAATATTCGAGAAATATGCTAACTGTGTTTTCAAATCTGCATTCGGCAAGCTGACAGGCTCAGTTTCCAATGCTTCTGCTCCAGCTAACGTCGGAGGCTGCAACCCAGTACTAAGGTCTTGAAAGTCGAAGATATTAAACGCTTGTAAAAGTCTCTGGATATTGGCTTGAGCAAAATTAGCTTGGAATTGAAATTGTGGGTCATTCCCTGCTTGCACATTACCACTGAGAGCAATGTTGCTATCGCCAATCCGCAATAGACCATTAGCCAAGCTAGCTGTACCATCAGCATAATTGATGTTGCCGCGAAATTCATCGGCTGCAACTCTGGCAACGCGAGGCCCTGCGATCGCCACATCTCCCGCAATGGCATAATTATTCAGATTGACAACTAAATTACCCGATAATTGCCCCCCCAGAGGTTTCAATTGATTGTTAGGTAAAAAGCCGCCAACCAGAGCGATGGGAAACTGTTGGGCGTTGATTATCAAGTTATCTCCCTCAGTTCTACCCGTAGTAACTGCCTCATCGCGTTTAACTAAAAATGAAGTGGGACGATAATCTGCGCCTAAGTTAAGCGCAATCCGATCTTGTTTCCCAGCTAATCGCAGACTTCCTCCTTGTCCGCCTTGAAAATTCACATTTCCGGTTAAAAGTGGGTCAAATGCTAAGTTACTCACATTGAAATTCCGCAGCCGGATATTGCCATTAGCTTGGGGTACATCTGGAGTACCTGTAACTTTGCCATTAAAATCCAGTCGCCCTGCTATTGCTACGTCCCCAGGAACTTTAAAACCAGTATTTTGTAAGTTGAAATTCTGCGCCAGTACATTTAAATCAAATCCGGCAATTTGGGGTGCGCCAGTTGGGGGAGACTGAATCGCGATCGCACCATTAGCAGTAAATCCTGCGGTACTTGCATTTTCAACGATAATCTGCTGTCCATTCCACTGAAATCTGGCGGTGAGCGGTTTTGCCAGTTGCGCTATTCCTTGGGGAAGGCTGATTTGTCCGGCGGCGCGAATATCCGCAAGCTGGAAAGATTGGGTTGTGCCTGCTAACTGAATATTGCTATTCAGCCGTCCTCGCAGTTGTGGTGAGAAACGGCTGAGTTGAATTTGAGAAGTTTTGACAGATCCTTGCCAGCGTTGTTGTGCAAGTTGACCTTGAGCTGTGATTGTCCCACCTGCCACGTTCACAACCGCATCGGGAAAGACGATATTCTCTCCTTGTTTGGTAACAACAACTCGTCCGCTAGTGGGATAGGTGGCACTAGGCGCTTGCACCCGCGCGACTGTTTGCAGATTGCTCAGAGTGCCTGAAATATCAGCATTTGCCGAGACATTCCCAATGGTAATCGAGGGTGAAGAATTGTAGGCTTTGGCGATCGCATCCCCTGGTATATTTTTTGCTTGCACATTCAACGCCACCCTACCTTGGGGTGCAAGCTGAACTCGTCCGCTAGCTGTGACTTGCCCTCCCACATCTGGATTTGCTTGAACGCGAGAAACATTGACATTTAACGGTGTACCCAGAGAACCAGAAATTTTAGCGTTCGCAGATATACCACCAACATTAATCGGAGTTGAAATACCATAACCTTGAGCGATCGCATTTCCTGGGATACCCTGAGCTTGAATATCTACGCCTACCTGCCCTTGGGGAGCCAGTTGAATTTGACCATTGGCGGTGATTTGTCCCCCGGCTGGCGGCGTTATCTGAACATTGGAAACATCAAGTTTTAAAGGCTGTTTGCGAAGTGAGCCAGAAATTTGAGCTTTTGCTGAAACATTTCCCACTGCGATCGGGAGAGTAACGCCGTAGGTGCGTGCTAGTATATCTCCTGATATTCCATCAGCTTGAGCATTAAATATTACCCCATCTTTGGTTCCTAAATTAGCTTGACCGCCGCCGATAATCTGACCGCCAGCTGCGGGGACTATTTTCAGATTGGAGACAGCGAGTTGAGATGCAGTTTTAGATGCATTCAAGCGAAAATCAGTGTTGATGGTATTAAATCGAATGCGGTCAACTTGAATCGGTTTGGTGTTACTTACTGTACCGCTGACTACTGGTTGCTCAAGTGCGCCGCCTACCTGAATTTTTGCCTGAATTTCGCCACTAGCTGGAACTGACGAATTTACTTTCAATGTATCTAAGATATTTTTCGCAGTAACAGGTTTTATCAGAGCAGAAACATTAAAACCTGTTTGAGTATTGATTGTTCCATTAGCCTGAATGGGAATTTTGCCAAAGTTTGTACTCAGATTATCTAAAGTAACTGTCTGACCTTGAAATAGAAATTTTCCATTAAAATTAGAAACCGGCTGAGGAATATTTTGGATTTTCGCGGTGATTTGATTAGCTGTAGCTGTTCCCGTAATTGCGATGTCTGAAAGTTTGGGTGGAATCTGAACTCCTAAGTCAGCATTTAAATACCCTGCTTGCAGAGCAATGGGTAACTGAACTAATCGAGTGATATCGGATGCTTGTAAATTTTGTGCTTGTAGTTGGAGGTTAGTTTGTTGAGCTTTTACTTGGGTTTCGCCAACAATTTTAGCAGTGCCTCCCCTTGTGAATTGAGTATTGAAGTCATAACCGATCCTTTGATTTTGATCGGAAAATCGGGCAATACCACCAACTCGATCTAATATGACTGAGCCTTTGGATTTAGTCGGTGCAGTGAATGGCATCAACTCTATATTGCCATCTTGAATTTGAAGTGACTGCAACTCAGTTTGAATAAAGCCTTGTCCTTCCCCAGCCTTAACTTGGGCTGTCACCCAACGACCATCTTTATCTTGTTGAATGTAGACATTGGGTTGAACTAAGGTGACATTTAATGCCAGCTTTCGGGTAAGAAGAAGTTGCAACGGCGAGAACTGCACATCCAAAGCTTTTGCTACCACCCGATCTGCATCGCTGGGAGTGGCTGGTATCGATAGAGAGCTAAATCTCAGACTAGAAAGCGAAAAACGTTCAACGTTCCCAACTTTGACTGGACGCCCCAGTAATTGCTCAAGATTTTGCTGTACTAACGGTGCTAAATCTTTATATACATAGTTTCTAGCCCACCAAGCACCAACTATAATTCCAACTAGTAAAACCCCACCCAAAGCCAAACTGGTACGTCCTAAAAGCAGGAGCCACAGACGACGGTTAGATGGTTCCTGATTGTTTTCTGAATTTGGCGATCGCGTCATGATTGTTAGTACTACCAGTAATATTTTTCTGGAGTGAGGCTAGAGACAAATTAGTTAGTTGTATTAGCAAGTTACAATTTATAGTTTCACAATATCAGGACTTACGCAAGAACTTTGTGGCAAGCTGCTTATATTTTCGAGGCTACGGTGTACACACAAGTGTTGGTGCAGTGTATCTATCCCGCCTCGGAATAAATTCCGAGTCTCATAACGAAAGTCTTCTAAAAGAAGACTAAACTAAATTTCTTGTTTAGTCTTCTTTTAGAAGACTTTAGCTATCAGCCCGGAACTAAAGTTCCGGGCGGGATAATTTGCTCAGTGTGGGACTTTCACTTGAACAGAAATATTGGGTGGGTAGGATTTTTAGAGATGTGTGTACACCTTAGCTCATCAAGTTAAATTTGATACTCAGGCTGTGCTATTAGACATCAACACCCCGGAAATATATCGAGAATATAGCAAGCGAATTAAAAGTTAGGACATCTTGAAAGCGTGGATGTTAGGAATAGTAATGTTTTACCTTCTGCCTTCCGCCTTCTGCCTTCTGCTATAACTACATAATCTTGAATAACAACACATTACTAACAAGATTCGCTACTTCTCTACAAAGTAGCGAATTTGAGCTTTTCGATTACTGTTTTGCAAACTCAATCAATCATTATCAGCTGGATCGTCAATCATTTCTGGTACCAAAGCTGGGTTACTTCTACGTTCTGCTGGTGATTGCTCTCGAATAACATCGTCTATTCTCGCAGGGTGTTTGATTTTGTCCAATACCTCTGGACTTAATTGTGATGGATCGCCTTCTGGATTAGACTTTTCAGCTTGACTAGGAACTGTTTCCTTATTCATAACTATTTCCCTAAACCCTAAACTTATATGCCAAGCTTAAGTTCTTCTATGGTGGGCTACACACTATCTTGGGACTTAATTTCACATAACGGTGGGTGAAAAAGGCGATCGCTTAACGAAACTGAATAAAGGCGTCAGTCACCAGAAATCAGTTGGGTATTTTGAACGAAAGAGTTGATAGTGCAGCGTCTTTGGCTTTGCTCATAAATTCTGACTTCTAAATTTTTCTTCAATAATTGGGGTTTTTGGCTAACCCAGAAAGCAATGTCATTAAAACTTGACATTATATCTGTCGTTAAACACATAGAATGCGATAATTATCATGATTTCATGACAATAAGATCCCAGAAGGGCTGATAAATTCGTGAAACAGCCAAAAAACCTACTTCTGACCCCTTGATCCCTAGATATGCTTAGTGGTTAATATAGACTTAACGAACAGAAATCCTTCGATCCCAAAGAAATGCTGATTTTGGCATCATGAGGAATTGAAAGGATGTTGGCTCAATTTAAAAACAGATTAAAAAACTTAAAAACTGGGCAAGACCAGGAGTCAGTAATAAGAAATTCATCTGGAATGGATGACATTTTACATAGCATTCTTTAACCAGGGGAAATCATTTACCGCTTAAACTACTGGAGGCCAAATTAATGGCAAAAGAACGCCCGCCACTAGAGGAGATGACCTTACGCCAACTACGCAAAGTTGCTAGCGAATATAGCATCTCTCGCTATAGCAGAATGCGTAAATCACAACTGCTGACATCAATACAAGAAGTCCAGCGTAGCAAAAACTTACTCAGTCCATCTCGTTCATTGGAGGCACAAGAAACCGTGGAAGCTGCAAAGTTTGAATTAGGTCAGGAAGATCGTACTGGTGGATCTTTAGCTGATGTTGATGAAGGACTCGCAGATTTGCCCTCTGGCTATGGTGAAAGCCGGATTGTACTCTTACCGCGCGATCCTCAATGGGCTTACACTTACTGGGATGTTCCCAATGAACACAAAGAGGAACTGCGTCGGCAAGGCGGACAACAACTGGCACTACGGATTTATGATGTCACCGACATCGATATCGAATACCAAAGCCCACATAGCATTCAAGAATATCCTGCTGATGAACTAGCTAGAGAATGGTATCTACCAGTTCCAGTTAGCGATCGCGATTATGTAATCGATATCGGCTATCGTGCTGCTGATGGTCGTTGGTTAGTACTAGCTCGTTCTAGTAAAGTACACATTCCTCCCGTTTATCCTTCTGACTGGATTGAGGATGTCCTGATCACTGTAAATTTTGAAGAAGATTTACGTGGCAAAACTCAGTACGAACTAGTTCCTCCTGCCAAGAAGGTTGCAGCTACCGCCAATGGCAATGTTGGTAATGCTGTAAATGGTAACGGCAACCCCATCTACGACGAAATATTTAGTTTAGCAGAATCTGCCGAAGCACTACGGGTTGCTGGCTCTATCTTCGGCTCCCAACAAGGTGCAGCGCGTCCCGAACAAGCTATTAGCTCCTACATTTTCCCATCTGGTGTGGGTATGTGGGCTGTTCCTACCGTGTCTGGTTTAACCGCTTCCGGTGCAGGAATGTCAGGTGTTGGCTTCTCGGCTTCCGCCGTACCAGTGCGTCCGCGCAAGTTCTGGTTAATTGCTGATGCTGAGTTGATAGTCTACGGTGCAACCGAACCCGATGCTACTGTAACTATTGGTGGCCGTCCAATTAAGCTGAATCCAGATGGAACATTCCGCTTCCAGATGTCTTTCCAAGATGGTTTAATTGACTATCCAATTTTGGCTGTAGCTGCTGATGGCGAGCAAACCCGCTCAATTCAGATGAAATTTAATCGTGAGACACCATCTCGGAATACCAACACCAAAGAAGAAGCTGTCTTAGAATGGTTCTCTTAAGTTTTGGTTCTGAGATTGACTCCAGACTGAAATTTTAAATTATTCCCCGCTATAGTAATTCTGTAGCGGTTTTTTTTGTATTATTATGTTTACAAAAAAATTATTTTTGTTATTTATTTTGATAATCAGTGCAAGCTTATTATCAGGTTGTCAAAAGATGGAAGCAAATTTAGTCCCAAAAGCGTCTAAAAGTTGCCCTGGCAAAGATGCCAAGTTCAGTATTGATTTTTTTAAAACCAATAATCAAGGTAAAAAAAATCCTAAAGGTATTAACAATGTGATTATTTTTAATCCCAAATCAGCAGAATTAGATTTCAAAGTTAATGTTGGTCTATCTCATAAACTTTACGCCAAAGATAGTAGAGGTAAACTGCGTAAAGAATATGTAGCAAAACAGTTTCATGAACTCATCGCTGATGAAAATGCCAAGTTAAACGGACAGCTACCCATTGCTGCAATTAATGCCGACTATATAGATACTGATGATAAACCCCAAGGCTTAAATATTTCTCGTGGCGTAGAGTATTCAGGAGCATTTAAAAATAAACGTTCTTCCTTTGGGATATCAGGAGGTACGCCCCAGCAGCGACAGGCTACTATTCAAGCTGGCAGAAGAACGAACGATATTCTCAATTATAATTTAGTGGGCGGTAATGGCAGATTCTATCGTCAGGGTAAGTTTAAAAATATTTGTCAAGATTTAGGAGAATTTGCTTGTAAAAATGCAACTAATCGCTCTCTAGCAGCTATCACGAATCAAGGCTATGTAATCTTATTAGTTAATGACTTGAAAGCTAATTCTGAGATTGAATTATCTCAACTTAATCAAGAGTTACTGCCAGATATGTTTAATAATGTCTTAGAAGGTATTGCTAGCAATAACTGTTTAGGTAAGATACAAGAAGGGATTTTATTTGATGGAGGTATGTCTCCAGGATTGTATTACAACCAGAAAACTTATGTAGAAAATCTCGGGCCAATTGGTTCAGTTTTTTTGATTTACAAAAAATAAAATAGTTATATAGCAAGGGACTGGGGATGGTGGGGTCCCCTCTGGGGATAAGGGGTAATGGGGACTGGGTGAAAAGCCTTTTTCCTCGTTCCCAGTCTCCGACTGGGAATGCATTCATTGAGTCTCTGACTCAATTCCAGACTGGAGGCAGAGCCTCAACGAGGGCATTCCCATGCTCTGTATGGGAACGAGATATTGGTTATTGACCAATAACTAATGACTAATTCACGACTTAATGCTTATTTACGATTTTGTGATTCATCTTGATTTTTAGTTTTTTGATGAGAAAAGCGAATTCCTACAAAGATGTCGTAAATAAACTCTAGAAAGTCTTTCTTTTGTAGCAACCCCGAAGTTTGATAACAGCCTTTTTCATCTAACAAAGGCTTCATCAGATAGTATGTAGACTGATATTTATACCAGGGAATACAAGTCCATAAATGATGAATTAAATGGTAGTTCTGACCTAAAATCAGAATGTTAAGAATTGGGCTAGGGTATACACGAGCATTTTTCCAGCGATCGCGTTCAACAAAGGGACGATGGGGCAAATAATCAAAAAATAAGCCCAGTATTAATCCCACTATACCAGAAGGTACAACCCAAAAATTGAGAACGTACATTAAAAAATGATATTGAACTGAGATATAAAAAATTGCAACAACAATTAAGCGGCTAATTAACCATTCCCATAGCTCATATTTGCGCCACAGTCGCCGTCGAAAGAAAAACACTTCATGGGACAAGAATCGAAATGCAATCATCCACAGCGGGCCACCCGTAGAAACAAAATGATCTGGGTCATCTTTGGGATGGTTAACATGAGCGTGATGCTGCAAATGTACTCGTGTAAACACTGGAAAAACGAACCCTAGCATCAGGGCGCTACCATGCCCTAGTATGGCATTAATGACTCGATTGCGGTGAGCAGATTGGTGACAAGCATCATGAATTACTGTTCCAGCACAATGCAAAGCAATAGTGTTAGAAACAAAACACAGCCAGTCTGGCCATTGCCAAAGCCAGTAACCGCAATGAGATGACACCAGTACTGTCACAGATGCAAAAAACAGTAGTAATGTAGGATTGAAATCACCAGGAGGCGCTAACAATTCCTTTGGTGGAGCTTTCAGTAGTTTTTCTGCTTTTGAAGTTACCGTTATTACTTCTGGATCTACTACGTCTTTAAAGATGACTTCCAAGTTGTTGCCATTTAGCTTTTTATAGTCATCAACGGCTGGGTCGATGATGATTAGGCTTTTGTCCGGGATGTCAAAAAAATTAGGATCTAAAGAGGTCATAATTTTCCTGGTCTTGATTCGTTGATAAAATAAGTTTGAAATCCCAAACTCAGCCAGCACAGAATAGATTTCTTGCCCCGATTAAAGAGATGAAAAGATTGAAAATTTAGCCAATACTCTTCTCTATTCAAATTAGGTATGGACTGTAAGAGATAGGGAATAGTAAAAATTTTTAAATTCCTTGCTACACTACACGCATAAACAAAATATTTGATTTTTCATTTTGAGAGTTGCTCCTGTTACTCAATAATGCCAGCAACAACAGCATACATAGATTTTGGTTTGATATCGACATTTATCGATTTGCCCAGTCAATGTTTTTTGGGATGTGCTGAAATTGTGCTTTGTTATTGCTTTTGTGAAAAGCAATTTTCAACAATATAAAGAATACAGTTATTTTAAGGCTCAATGCAAGAGTTTTATCGGGATTTGACGTATAATAAAAATATTTGAGACACCAATATCATACTTTTAACAAAAATGCATATTTTATTTGCTTAAATAAAAATTTCATCCCTTGCTCTGGATGATGCAATAAGTATATATACTTGCGATCGCTTCTCCTCTTTCGATTTCATGCAGTTGCTGTCTTCTTCTTTTAACCAAAACTCCATCGCTGGAGTTTACTGGTAGGCAAAATAGGGAAAGCTTCGTGCAAACCATGACACTTCTTTGTGGAGCATACCACTTTCTACTCTGATTCTGAGTTCGAGACCACCAAAAAGATCAAATTTCTATATTATTTAAGAACAAAGATTTTGCTATGCGTCAATTATTACTAGTTTTGTCCAGTATATTAATTTTCAGCAGTTTAAATCCCCTCGCCATGACAATAGCAGGCACAACGCCTGATTTATCTGAGATGCGCTTAGTTCAAAAGCTTAACTGCAATAATCCTCAAACTCAAGCAGCAATTAATGAATGTACGAAGTTGTCTTATCAGAATGCAGATAAAACACTGAATCAAGTTTATCAACAAGTGATATCTTCATTAGAAAGGCCTAGAAAACAAAAATTGATTGCGGCACAACTAGCATGGATCAAGTTTCGAGATACCAATTGTGAGTTTGAAAGAAGCAGTTATGAGGGTGGAAGTATTGCTTCTAGCATTTATTTTGGTTGTTTGGAAGATACTACAAAACTGCGTACCCAACAATTACAAGAATATTTAAAGCCCTCACCCTAAATCCCTCTCCTAAGCTTGGGAGAGGGAGTTTGAAATTTGCATTTGTGCTAGAGGTTTATTGAGTCAGAGACTCAATGAATGCATTCCCAGGCAGCAGCCTGGGAATGAGGAAATGGAAACTAGACTAATTATCTTTTTCTGAGATTAACGCAAACCTAAAATTTCGGAAATCGCCGCTACAATATCTAAATAAAAGTTGCCTTTCACCGCCCGAAATAACTCAAATTTAGAGTCAGGCGCACCAAAAAAGGGTCTGAGAAACCATCCTAACTGCATACCAACAAAGGCGTAAAGCAATAACCAGGATCTTAAAATAGTGGTGCGGGTTTTTTTACCAACTTCATCTTGTTGAGAAAGTAACTGCATTCCTTCATACAGGAATTTAACGCCAAATATACCTGTAATACCAAAAATGAACACATTCAGCAGTTTAAAAAATTGGTAAGAATCGGGTGTCGTTATAAGAAAAAATAGCGTAACGGGTGCCAAGCTAAATAAAAGTACGCTAATCACTGACACAGATGTGAGTAATACAACGAAATGCTGTAAGATACTGCTCCGAGAACCAAACAAAACATTAAAAAAGAACAAAGTCGGGAAACAAATAATCAGTGTGATTAAATAGAATACCGGAAGTTTAATGGCACCGGATAATGCCTGTGCCCAACTGTGGGATGCACCGATAATTGCTCCATAAAGGGCAAAGAAAATCGAACTAGATACGAACAAAGAAGTTATTTTATTTTGTAATCGCACTCCCTGACGGATTTCTTCTAAAAATGATTGGCGATCGCGCAGTAAATTAACTAAAACTCCAAATTGTTGAATTCCGCGATTTTGCTTTTTCAGCATATTTTTTTAGGTTGTATATTTTGGGGAATTGCTAACGATTAATTAACGGAATCCAAAGAGATAGCTAAGAGATTTAATCACACTTAAATAGAAATTACCTTCTCTTTCGCGGAATAGTTCAAAGACAGAACCAGGTGTGCCAAAAAACGGTCTGAGAGTCCATCCTAACTGACTGCCGACGAAAGCGTAAAGAAATAGCCAAAATTGCAAAATTTTCTGGCGTG
Source organism: Nostoc sp. ChiSLP03a (assembly GCF_034531215.2). Classification (NCBI taxonomy): domain Bacteria; kingdom Bacillati; phylum Cyanobacteriota; class Cyanophyceae; order Nostocales; family Nostocaceae; genus Nostoc; species Nostoc sp. ChiSLP03a. Next base: position 4,928 of record NZ_JAVRBQ020000154.1, on the reverse strand, counting down.
TCTTGCTGCCTTCATTATCTTGTTCTAAAACTAAACTCGTGGCTTGATATAAAGACGAAACACCAATAAATCCAGTGATGGCAAAGATAAAAACATTTAACAAAATTAAAAATTGGTAATTATTGGTGGTAATTAAGAAAAACAGCGTGATTGGAGCAAAGCTAAATAAAAGTACGCTGGTGACTGAAACCGCAGTTAAGACTAATGCTAAATGCTGGGCAAAACTCCGTTTTGAACCAAAAATAATGTTGGCAAAGAACAACGTCGGGATACAAATCAAAAGTGTGATTAAATAAAGGGCTGGGAGTTTAATGGCAGAAGACAAAGCTTGCATCCAGCTATGGTATGCACCAATGATTCCACCATAAGCAGCGATAAATAAGGAACTGCAAACTAGCAGCGAAATGATTTTATTTGGTAATCTCGTACCTTGGCGAATTTCCTCTAGAAAACCTTGGCGATCGCGCAGGAATCCAATCAGCACTGCAAAGTATTTGATTCCTGAAGATTTCCGTTCAATCATGTTATCCTCACACCGATATTATTCTAAGTTTCATCTGAGTAATCACCGCCAGAACCATACTTCCAAGCATCAATCAAACGATGCCAATAATATTGTTGTTCGTTCGGTTGATTCTTAATCCATGTTTCTAGCATTGGACTTAGCGAAAGCAAGGCAGTGTATACACCTAAATTACTGTAATGTAACATCCAATCTAACAAACTTGCCAAACCTACTTGTGGAATTATCTTGACAACTAATACAGGATGATATAAACCAGTTTTTAACAGTGTTTGCGTTAGTGCCGAAAATTGCACTATATCTTGTAAAAATGGTTTTAACACTGGCGTACCTAACTGTTGCATTTCTTGAAATACTGCTGAGAGTAATTGGTTAATTTGATCTGGGGCAATTTTTTGATTTACACCAACACTCATCGCTCTTTGAAACAACCAGGTAACAGTCAAACTTGGCTGATAAGGTTGCAGCAGTGTTAACGCTTTTGCAGATAATTGTTCTGTTTCTAGCGCTTCGTCAATGCCATAAGTTAAACGCTTGAGGTGACGCACCATTGCCCCAAAACCACCAAAACTTAAAGGAGATTGACTACCACTGCTATCTCCGGCTGGTAGAATGCGATTCCAAGGGGTTTTTAGCGGACTTTGGCGATAGGTGGGAAAGAAACCAAATAGTGCCCGTTGAAATTTCAGTTTGTTTAACTCCACTCCCTGATATTCTGGTAACAGACGCAGATATTCCTCAAATAAAGCTTCTAAACTCAAACGTTGAGGTTCTGCATCCATGTAGGTAAATAAGTAAGTGGTTCTCCCATCCCTGGCTGGAAAGGCTTCCCAGAAGTACTGGCATTGATTTTGCAACTCAGTGAATGATAATAATAAATCGCCTGAGTTATTTTCTGGAAAACCTTGAGCGCAACTTCCGACAACCAAGCATAAAGCATCTGGTTTTTTGCCTTGGCGTGCTTGTTGGCTGATGGGTGAAAAATGTCCCATCGCGTCGATTAATAACCGAGTTTTGAATTGGTTATTTACCATCACCCCGTCGGGATGGACTGCTGCTTCGCTAAAAGATGTGTTTTCTAATAACTTTCCCCCGGCGGCGAGAAATCGGGTTTTCAAGGTAGCTAGTAGATAAACTGGATCTACGCCGATATTCAAGACATCTTCTACCCAAACTTCTGTACCGCCAGCGAAACTAACTCGTGCTGGGTTATATTGAGTGGCGATCGCACTTGCTAATTCATCCTCACTCAGCAACTTTAATTCCATAAACACATCTAATTCTTTGCGAGAAATATTCCACTCTTGTTCCCTCCCCCGCAAAATTCCCCGTTCCAGCAACGCTACCCGCAATCCCTTCACCGCTAAGGCGCAACCAATTAAAATGCCCAAAGTGCCACCGCAGATAAGCACATCGAAGTCTACAGCGCCTAAAGGTTGTTGATTTTCTTTAACTAACGTTGGTACTGGTGCGGAGTTTTCACGCACAGATGTTAAGATGCGATCGCCTTGACGCAATCCTTTTAAAACATCGCCGGGTAATTGGGAAAGAATTTCTTCAGTTAAAGACATTTTGGAAAAACTTAACTCTACATTCCAAAACTACCTGAGAATGAAGAAAGTAGATGCGATCGTGGCCAGGTAAATCGCAATTGGAACATGACTTACGCAAGAGAGATCCCCCCTAACCCCCCTTTTTAAGGGAACCGAAATCAAAGTCCCCCTTTTTAAGGGGGATTTAGGGGGATCTAAAACGTTTTGCTACCGACCAAAGAACTTTTAAAACATCGTTTTAAGGATTTTTTATTTAAAAGACCTCACGTTAAATTATCCCAAACCGAATAGTTTTGCGATCGCAGGCAATAATTTATTAGTGGCTTCAACTAGCGAAGCAACAGCAGGTAAGCCGGTAAATATCCCTTTCAACATAGTGATTGCAGTTTTCGCCGTCTTCTGCTTAGTGGATTCTTGAGGACTTTTACCCGCTTCCGCCAAAGTCTTCACCTGTTCTAGCGCTTCGGTTTTGTCTTCTTCTGACAAATATGTGGATTGTACGATCGCATCTTGCAACTGCGATAATAATTCTTTGATTCCTGGTTTCTCGGCATCGGTTGCATCAGGTAACTGATTGAGGGCAATACTCACGTTACCGCTAATGGTTCCTAGATTAGCAATAGAATTATTGCCAGCGATACCGCTTACATTACTGCTACCTTGAATACTGATGCCGCTGATATCAGACATATTTGTATCTCCTTGTGTATAAAATTTTGGCTGCTTGAGAGCAGTATTTACCATATTTTCTAAACTAATAATGCGTTTATCTTTTTCTACCAGCAATAATTGCTGACTCTGCGATAAAGCTTTAAGTTGATTATAGTCATCAAAATATTCTGCACTCAGTTGAGATTTATCACTACCTGCTGCGGTTTTAGCTCTGAGCAAGATTTTATCATCGCCGCGTTTCTCCATTGCCACAATTTCTAACTCGGCTTCGGGATGGTTTTCGGCGAGGTTTTTGAAAGCAATGGCAACAGCGCGGGGGTCAACACCTTGATTATGATAAAGGTCGAGGGTATCAAAAATTGGCTTGATAAAGTTGGCAAAATCACCATCTGCAAATACCTCTTGCTTATTATCAGGTTTGCGGAAGGGGTCGGGGTCTTCTTTGGTGGGTAAGCGCATGAAGACATATTCACACCTCACCCCATGCAATTTAGTTGTATTTGTAATGCCCCAATCTTCGATGTACGCGCCTGTGAGGGTTGCACCTGTTAAATCTGTGCCGTCTAGTTGCGTTTGCTTCAGTTTTGCTCTTGACAAATCGGCATCTTGCAAGTTGGCTTCACTGAGATCGGTACTAATAAAGCTGGCATCTACTAGGTTAGCTTTTTTTAAGTTGATACCCCGCAGGTTTTCACGGGAAAAATTCTTATCCTGTCCCTGTCCGGTAACTAGCAGTTGACGTACTTGTGAGTTTTGCAGATAAGTCGAGCCAGGGCGAACACGATCGAGCATTTTGGCTTGATGCCAACGGCTACAGATAAGAATAGTGTTGCGGAAATCTGTACTTTTGAGTGTGGCTTGGGTGAAATCAGCATTGGTTAAGTCAGCACCACGAAAACTTGTACCTCCTGTTGCAGCAAAAGCAACAGCAATATTACGAACCAAGGAGTGCTTTTGATCTCCTTTCATGGCTCGCCAGCTGATGTAGATACTAAATAACGTTCCGGCTCCGGCGGCTATGACTCCGACTATGCCTCTGGCTACAACTATGGCTCCGGCTATGGCTCCGGCTCCGGCTATGGCTCCGGCTCCAGCTACGGCTCCGGCTCCGGCTCCGATTATGACTCCGGGTGCGGCTGCGGCTGCGGCTGCGGCTCCGGCTTGGGTTCCGGCTATGGCTACGGCAAACACTACAGCGATGCCTACGGCTAAGACTCCTAAACCAGCTGCTACTCCTTGGCAAATTGTGACGAAGAAAAAGGCAATTAATACGATTAGGGCAGCCCAGCCGCCCATCTGAAACTCTAAGCTAGAAGTATCAAATATTCGTGACACCAATAACCCGTTGACAACCCATAACAATCCTGAAAGTCCCGACAAAAGCCACGAGACAAGGACTAGGAAAATTGCACAGCGGCGTTGCAGTCCAGCTTTGGCATGACTGAAGTTTGTACCTGTTAAATTAGCATTAGTGAAGTTTGCTCCTCGGATGTCGGCATAGCTAAAGTTTGCACCCGCAAGGTCTTGTCTACCTTTGAAGTTGCGTCCTCGGAGATTTTCACCGGAGAAGTCTAAAGCCATGTTCCACTTTACGGAGGTGAGCAAATTTTACTACACGCTCACCCCTGTAAATTCAGGAATGGTTAGATATATTTGTTAGTTGAGCTTCAAAGGCGCAACGTTGAGGATCAAAGCCGCAACTTCGAGGATCAAAGCCGCAACTTCGAGGCTCAGAACGTCAACGTTGAGGTTAAAAGCCGCAACTTCGAGGATCAAAGGTGCAATTTCGAGGATAAAAGCCGCAACTTTGAGGCTCAGAAGGTCATCGTTGAGGTTTAGAAGGTCAACGTTGAAGATAAAAGGCGCAACTTCGAGGATAAAAGCCGCAACTTTGAGGCTCAGAAGGTCAACGTCGAGGTTTAGAAGGTCAACGTTGAGCCTCAGAAGGTCAATAATATAATAAAGAAGGAAACAAATCGATAATAAATGGTGTTATACCAATTTTTTATAAAGCTGCATAGAATTCGATCCCCCCTAGCTCACGCCAGTCGCTCATGGGGGAAACCCCCAAGACCGCGCTGGCTCCCCTTATAAAGGGGGGAACCAGAAAAACATATCAAAGTCCCCCAATTTATCGGGGGATTTAGGGGGATCTAGATATGTGTAACTTCACATTAAAT
>NZ_JAVRBQ020000153.1:0-80692 GCF_034531215.2 Nostoc sp. ChiSLP03a | reverse complement strand
GATGAACTAGAAGCTTTGTTACTACTTCGTTGTCAAGAACTAATGAAACAACATGATTTAATCTCTGGTTTAACTTGCTACTACTGGTGGCCAAAAACAAGGGCAGCTTAATTATAAGTGTTCATCCGAACTTGATATAATTCGGATGGGACATCAGCAGCAGCAATCCGATAAATAACGCCATGACAGCTACCACCCCGATCGAGTCCTAAGAGTAATCCAGGATTATCTGGAGTACCGCGACCGAGGATCATCCATGTACAGAAACGCCGATGCCAACCATAAACGATCCCAGCACGCCGCTCGACGTATGCGATCAAGGGATTCCAAATCAGCGAACCGTAGGCAAATATCCAGATATCAGAATTTGGTGGCTGCTGTTGTAGTGTTTCATCGAGCGATCGCTGTAACTCATCTTCGCTCAGGGTAGTTAGCTTGATTCCAGAGTGTGATGCTTCTAATAGTCTCGTCTGTATGTTTCCGGCTTCGAGGTCGCTACGACTGAGTGACATAATTAGATTATTTTTTCTGTAAATCTTCAGTAATTCACTCTAACTTTAAGATACTTTAATTCTCAACGAACAGCTTTCAAGGTATCGTAAAGTAGCTTGTAGCGGTTAAAACCTGCTTCATACAAAAGATTTGCCTGTGGCTGTACTACATTACTATCCTGTGGGAAAATCTTGAGTGCAGTTTCTAAATTGGGGTAAACACCAATCCCTACCATTGCCAAAATAGCTGCTCCGTAAGCAGCTCCTTCTTCAGCTTTGGGTGCAATGAGTTTGGTTTGCAAAACATCTGCCAAAATTCGTAACCAGATGTGAGAACGTGCGCCTCCACCCGTTGCTAAGAGTTGATCGAGGGGAGCGATCGCATTAATTACCTCCAATGCTGACCGCAAGCTAAATGCAACCCCTTCCAGCACAGCACGAATTATATCTGCTTGCGTATGAGCTAATGACAAATTTACCAAAGCACCGCGAGTATCTGGATCGAGGTGGGGACTGCGTTCTCCTGCCAGGTGGGGTAGAAATAGCACACCACGCGCCCCAGGGTGCGATCGCTCTGCCATATCCATTAAATCGGTGTAAGATATATGCGGTGCAAATGTATCTCGATACCAACGCACAGATCCACCCGCTGCTAGCGTCACTCCCAGCAAATGATAGCCACCATCCACATGGCAGAATAAATGTACCCGACCTTCGGGATCGGGAATTGGGCGATCGCAGGGCGCAAAAATAACTCCCGATGTGCCAATACTCAAACTACCCCGGCTCAGGTTGCTTGATGAGATGCCTAAACCGATGGCGGCTGCGGCATTATCACTTCCACCGGCGATTATAGGTAATCCCACAGGTAATCCCACGCGCGCGGCTATTTCTGATTTGAGTTGTCCAGCGATCGCGGTAGATTCGATTAACGGAGGGAACAACGCTGGATTAATATTAAGAGTATGGAGAATATTTGTATCCCATTGCCGATTCGCCAGATTTAGACAGCCGACACCAGAGGCATCAGATGGTTCCGTTACTGCTTCACCGGTTAGCACATATCCCAGATAATCTTTGGGCAAAAGAATCTGCCATAACCGAGTGTATGCTTGTGGTTCTTCAGTCCGTAACCATAAAAGCTTCGGCAGTTGAAATCCTGTAATTGCCGGATTTCCAGTGCGCTGGATCAACTCCTGTCGGGGAATAGCGGCTTCAATCTCAACAACAGCTTTACCCGTGCGCTGGTCATTCCACAAAATTGCTGGTCTGATGGCTTTACCATTCGCATCGAGAGCAACCATACCATGCATTTGTCCAGATAAACCGAGGGCAATTGCCCGATGTCCATTTAGCTGTTGAGTAACATCGAAGAGAGCATCCAAACTCGCTTCGACCCAATCCGATGAGTTCTGTTCCGTCCAACCAGGTTGTGGAGTTAATAGAGGATAGCTTCTGGTTGACTGAGCGATAATTTGCCCTTGCAGAGCGACTGCGATCGCTCTTACTCCTCCTGTACCCAAGTCTAAGCCAACTACGATTTCGCTCAATTGCCCCTCCAAATTCTTAATCGTGAACTAACCCAACTTCTTGAAGTACCTGGCGACTGGGAACAGCCTAAAACCTAGCTTTTCATAGGTACAACGTGCTGGGGCATGACCTGGATCGCCTCCGGTTTCAACCATAGCAACAGACATCCCAGCAACTTGCATCCAATCAAGAGCGAATTCCATTAAAGCGGTGCCAATACCTTGACGTTGATAGTCTGGATCGACGGCAACCATATAGATTTCTCCCATGCTGCTCTCGGAGTGGAGTTTTACGGCTACAAAGCCCATGATTGAACCGGAGTTGTCGATCGCAACCCACACCTTATTGTCCGCAGCAGCACAGACTCCCCCGACAGCATGAAGCTGGCTTACACGCCAACCGTCGGGATAGAATGAGCGATACACGTCAAGATCCATCGCTTTCTGAAGCGAATCAAAAACCGGAGTCCATGCCCGAATCGAAAGGCTCTTGATGGCATCAAGATAACTATCTTTGTATGGTTCAATTCGCATTTCGGTATGGACTCCACTTATAATCGAAAATCGGTTTTCTCTCAGAATCGGGCTAGTGTTTCTTTAGCTCCAAACTCATACAATCGGTGTAAATGGTTCGTAACTGCATCAACAAAAAGCGGTGACTGGGACAAATCGCCAAAAATCTCAGTTAAATTAAGCAATGGTTTGGCATCGCTGCCACTGGAATGAGCTAGTTGAGTCAGAGTACCTGCTATTGGGTCATCAATGGGAATGGTATTGCCTTGGTCATCCTGTCCGTTGAGGTAACGGAACCAAGCAGCAACAGTTAGGCTCATGTAATCAATGGCTCCTCCTTGATGCAGCGCGTCACGGACTGAGCCGAGAACAAATTTTGGCATTTTAGCGGAGCTATTCAAGCAAAGACGCGGCAGTTGATCTCGAATTTTAGGATTGGCAAAGCGTTCAATTAAGGTTTTTTTGTAATTATCTAAATCAATTCCAGGTACGGGTTGAAGTGTGGGCGTAACTTCTGCCATCAAATGATCGACGGCTTGTCGGATTAATGCATCTGCCATAACTTCATGGACGTATGTATAACCTGCCAAGGAGCCAAGATAGCCAATTAACAAGTGACTGGCGTTGAGCAGCCGGATTTTCATCATCTCATAGGGATGAACATCGCTAGTCATCTGCACACCAACTGATTCCCAATCAGGTCTACCTGCGCTGAAATTGTCTTCGATTACCCACTGAAGAAACGGTTCGGCAACAACTGGAAAGGCATCATCAATGTTAAATTGCTCCGCCACCATTTTAATATCTGCTGGGGTGGTGGCGGGGGTAATGCGATCGACCATACAATTGGGAAAGGCTACCTGTTCGGCAACCCAACGTCCCAATTCTGGGTTCTGCATTTGGGCAAATGCGGTTAACATTTTGCGAGCAATGTTACCGTTACCTTGGAGATTGTCGCAGGACAACACAGTAAATGGTGCGATTCCCTGTTGACGGCGGCGATCGAGTGCTGCTGTCAAAAAGCCATATACTCCAATTGGTTGATCGGGATGCTGCAAATCGTACTGGATTGTCGGGTGATTGGCATCGAATTCACCGCTACCTTCAATATAGTAGTAGCCTCCTTCGGTAATGGTGAGGGTGACGATGCGGCATTTGGGGTCTGCTAAGGTGTCAATCACAGCTTGGCGGTTATCTGGGGCAAACAAATATTTTGTAATTGCTCCGATCGCGCGGGCGCGATCGCCTGCTGGGGATCTCTCAACTAAGGTATACAAACAATCTTGTGATTTCAGTGCATCCCGCATCCGTTTATCGAATTCTAGTAGCCCAACTCCGCAGATTCCCCATTCACTACCAGGATTTTGATGAAAGTAATTATCCAGGTATAATGCCTGATGTGCGCGATGGAACCCGCCCACACCGATATGGACAATACCGTTTGTGATTTGCTGGCGATCGTAATTGGGTACGCGAATGTTATTGCCTAAATGAGACAGAGATGCTTCATTCAGCTTGATTGCTGAGTCTGTGCTGATATTGCTGTTCATGGGATTCATTTTGGGTTAGGTGGTGACGATGAACTTTGGGGATGGCTTCACCGTCGCGATCGAACAAATGGCAAAGCTCACCGTTAATGTAAATCGGAACATAATCGTGCATGTTGGCTGGATTATCTCCGTCTGTTTGCACAACTATGGTTTCGCCACCGGCAATTTTGATGTAGAGAAAGGTTTCTCCACCCAATCGTTCTACGACTAATACTTCACCATTCACGCTTGGGTTATTGCGATCGAGCCGCAGATGTTCGGGACGAATTCCTAATGTTGCTCTGTCCCCAACCGACAAGGTTTTGGGCTTCACTGGAATTGTTACGGTTGCGTCACCAGGGAGTCTAACTGTTGCCCCAGAGTCATTGACGGCTGAAACTGTCACCGAAATAAAGTTCATTTTTGGCGAACCAATAAATCCGGCAACGAATAGATTGCGGGGATGATGGTAGAGTTCCAGGGGAGAACCCATTTGTTCGATGATGCCGCCTTGTAATACCACAATTTTGTCGGCAAGGGTCATTGCCTCAACTTGATCGTGGGTAACATAAATCATGGTGGCTTGCAGGCTGTCGTGTAAACTGGCAAGCTCAATCCGCATCTGCACCCGCAATGAAGCATCCAGGTTGGACAGTGGCTCATCAAACAAAAATACTTTCGGATTACGCACCAAAGCACGACCGATCGCTACCCGTTGGCGTTGTCCTCCTGATAGTTCTTTGGGCTTCCGGTTCAAAAGCGGCTCTAGTTGCAGGATACGAGCGACTTCACGCGCCCTTTCATAACGCTGGGCTTTGGGCATACCCGCAAGCCGGAGGCTAAAGGCCATATTTTCTGCCACTGTCATGTGAGGATATAAGGCATAAGTTTGAAACACCATCGCCAAACCGCGTTTATCGGGTGGCACATCATTGACTTTTTGTCCATCAATGAGTAAATCGCCGGAGGAAATTTCTTCTAATCCAGCAATCATGCGGAGTAAGGTTGATTTCCCGCAACCGGAGGGGCCGACGAAAACAACAAACTCGCGATCGCCCACGTCGAGATCGATGCCTTTGATGATCTCTGTGTCGGCGTAGGTTTTATGGATATTTCTTAAAGCAACTGTTGACATAAAATGTTTCCATTAACGGGTTTAAGTTTTTCTCACGCACAGACGTAGAGGTGCAACGAGGAACACAAAAGTTTGTTTTAATACCTCCTGCCCCCTACTTCACAGCACCAAAAGTCAGACCCCGGACTAACTGTCGTTGACTCAGCCAACCAAAGATGAGGATGGGTGCGATCGCTAATGTTGATGCTGCCGAAAGTTTTGCCCAAAATAATCCTTGAGGGCTAGAGAAAGAAGCAATAAAGGCTGTAAGTGGGGCGGCATCTGCCGTTGTCAAGTTCAAGCTCCAAAATGCTTCGTTCCATGACAAAATAATCGAAAGCAATGCAGTGGAGGCAATTCCGGGTACTGCCAATGGTAGCAAGACATGAACAAGTTCTTGCTGTGTGGTTGCTCCATCCATGCGATCGGCTTCGAGAATTTCTTTAGGAACTTCTTTGAAGAAGCTGTAAATCATCCAGACGACGATTGGCAAATTAATCAGGGTATAAATAATAATCAAACCGATGTGGGTATCCAGTAATCCGGCGTTGCGACACAAAATGTAGATTGGTACTAGCACACCAACAGGTGGCAGCATTTTGGTAGACAGCATCCAGAGTAAAGTGCCCTTGGTGCGTTTGGTTGGGAAGAATGCCATTGCGTAGGCGGCAGGTACGGCAAGCAGCAGCGCGACTATAGTCGATCCCAAGGAAATCGCTACGCTGTTAAAGGCATAATTGAAATAATTTGCCCGGTCTTGGATGGCAATATAATTCTCCAATGTCGGGCGGAAAAACAACTGGGGCGGAGTTGAAACTGCTGCTACTTCGGTTTTAAAACTGGTGAGAAACATCCAGAAAATTGGAAAAAACAATATGCAAGCGGCAAGCCAGCCGAGCAATGTCCATAGCCAAATCTTCGAGGTTTTACGTGCCATGTTAAGTATCCAAATTACGAGCAACACTACGCATTAAAAAGATTGCCACGATGTTGGCAAGGATGACGGCAATTAATCCACCGGCTGAAGCACCGCCGACATCGAATTCCAGTAAGGCTTTTAAGAAGATGTAATAGGCAAGGTTAGTGGTTGCAAGTCCCGGCCCGCCGCCTGTGGTAACAAAGATTTCGGCAAAGATGGTCAGGAAGAAAATTGTCTCAATCATGGCTACCACCGAAATAGCGCGGCTCAGATGCGGTAGCATAACGAAACGAAATAGAGCGATCGCATTTGCCCCATCCATTCGCGCAGCTTCTAACTGATCGCGATCGAGTGACTGAATTGCAGTCAACAAAATCAGTAGGGCAAAAGGCAGCCATTCCCAGGACACAATAATAATGATGGCAAACAAAGGAACGCTGGCAAACCAATCGATTGCCCCTAAACCCAAGCCTCTAGTAATTTGAGCAAATAACCCATTCACTGGATGCATCAGCATATTTTTCCAGATTAGGGCGCTAACTGTGGGCATAACAAAAAATGGAGAGATTGCTAGTACCCGCGCTACTCCACGACCATAAAAGTCTTGGTCAAATAATACTGCTAGTAGTGTGCCCAAACCAATTGTGATTGCTAAAACAGAAACAACCAAAACTATTGTGATGGCGATCGATGTCCATAAAGCTGAGTCACTGAGGATGAAAGTGAAATTTTCAATCCCGATGAATTTACGTGCATCTGGATTCAGCAAGTTATAACGCTGAAAGGAAAACCATACGGTCATCACCAGAGGCACAATCATCCACAGCAGTAGGAGAACGACCGAAGGTGCAACCAGAGGTAAGGTTGATACTTGCCGCGTAGTTCGTTGCTTGGTGGGTGGTGGCGTTTCGTGTTGAGGTTTTACCGCTAATGAAGAAGACATAATAACAATTCAAAATTCAAAACTTGTACTAAGCGCAGTCGAAGTATTCAAAATTCCAAATGGCAGCATTTACGCAAAATCTCTTTAAAATTCCTATGCTCAATTTCACTCGATATAACCTGTGTGTTTCATGAAGCGTTCCGTGAATTTCTGCGATCGCTGCAACGCTTGGTCTACGGAAGTTCGATTGGTCAATGCTGCCGCTAAGGTTTGCCCGACTGAAGAACCGATCGCTTGAAATTCTGGAATATCAACGTATTGAACTCCTTTATACGGAGTTGGTTGTGCGGATGGACGGGTAACATCGGCAGATTGGATCGCTGCCAGCACGATTTCTGCAAAGGGTGCAGCTTTTCGATAGTTGGGATTCTCATAAGTGGAAGTCCGAGTTCCTGGTGGTACAGCAACCCAGCCATTCTCCTTAGCAACTAGTTGAATGTATTCTTTAGAGGTTGCCCAAGCAACAAACTTTTGCGCGGCTTCTGGTGATTTTGAGGTTTTTGGAACCGCTAGTGCCCAAGCCCAAAGCCAGTTTGAGCCGTTGGGGTATTTTTCAATTGGCGCACGGGCAAAGCCAACTTTGTTATACACTTGGGATTCTTTCGGATTGGATAACAAGCCGGCAGCAACGGTTGCATCTACCCACATACCGCATTTGCCTGTGGAGAATAACGCCAGATTCTCATTAAATCCATTAGAACTGGCTCCGGGCGGCCCGTATTTGTTAAGCAGATCGACATAAAAGGCGATCGCCTCTTTCCAAGCTGGAGTATCGATCATTGGTTGCCACTTCATATCAAACCACTGTCCACCATAGGTATTAACCAATGTGGAAACAAATGCCATGTTTTCACCCCAACCGGGTTTTCCGCGCAAACAAACCCCATAAACCCCATTTGCTGGGTCGTGGATTTTGCTTGCCCATTCTCTCATCTGGGGATAAGTTGGCTGTTGAGGAACCGCAATCCCAGCTTTTTCAAACAAGTCTTTGCGGTAGTACAGCATGGAACTTTCCCCATAGAATGGCACAGCATATAGTTTGCCGTTATTGGAAAGTCCTTCTCGTATAGGTTTGAGTAGATCGTTTACATCATAGTTTGTGCCTAAATCCAAGGGTTTTAACCAATCCCGTCTAGCCCAGATTGGTGTTTCATAGGAACCGATGGTCATGACATCAAACTGCCCACCCTGGCTTGCAACATCTGTAGTTGTGCGTTGGCGTAACACATTTTCTTCTAGCACAACCCACCGGAGTTGAATATCAGGATTAGCTTCTTCAAATTTGCGAGAAAGCCCTTGCATCACCACCATATCGCCATTATTTACAGTGGCGATCGTTAGTTTAGTTTTCTCTGCGGCTTGGGAGCGCGGTGAGCAAGCATATACTAATTGCGCCAGCATCACTCCAGCGAGAAATGCAGCCAACACTTTAGCGAAGCGGCGAATACGCATCGCATAACTCCTTTAAAGTAAAAAACCGAACAAAATAAATTTTTGATTTTATGCTCTAATTTTGGGCAAAAGCTCAATAATAGAAATCATACCAATCTGATTTTCATCATGAGCATTTGCAACAATTCTTCAATAAGAGGTTGAATCTATGACAGCAAAAGCAACTTATCAGTTTGCAGGTAAGACGATCCTAATTACTGGCGGTGCAGGAGATATTGGCAAAGCAACTGCACACCGTTTTGCTGCTAATGGTGCAGGAATAGCCCTGCTAGATTTGAATGAACCAAAGATGACAGATGTCGCTGGGGAACTAAAAGAGTACAACGTTCCAGTTGGCACGTTTCGCTGTGATGTTACATCTAGTGATGATGTTGCCAAAGCCTTTACTGCTGCTGTAAAGCAGCTTGGGCGCATCGACTATGTATTTAACAACGCAGGTTATCAAGGAGTGTTTACCAAGACTGACGAATATCCTGAAGACGACTTTCAAAAGGTGATTGACATTAACGTTGTCGGCGTTTTCCATATTCTTAAGGCGGCTGCACAGCAACTATGTGATGCAGGTGGAGGTGCGATCGTTAACATGGCGAGTTATGCAGGGGTGGTTGGGCCGCCAAATATGCTAGCTTATGCTGCTTCAAAGTTTGCGGTGATTGGAATGACTCAGACAGCAGCAAAAGACTTGGCTCCTTACAGCATTCGGGTGAATGCACTCTCACCTGCGTTGATTGGCCCTGGTTTTATGTGGACGCGACAAACCGAATTACAAGCAGCAGTAGGATCGCAATACTTTGACGCCGATCCCAAGGTGGTTGAGCAACAGATGATTAATTCAGTGCCAATGCGGCGTTTGGGAAGCTTGTCAGAGGTGGCAAATGGAGTAGCGTTTTTGATGAGTGAAGAGGCAAGCTACATTACTGGGTTTAACTTAGAGGTGACTGGGGGATAATAGAAATTTAAAAATAATTGAGCAAAGATTATCTCTTTGGGCATATAGTATAAATAATGCAATTATACCTTTGATAGAGACATAGTTTTTGCAGGTAATATATGGGACAACCTTTTTTAGAGCAGCGCGATGTCAGCAAGGCTGGCTTGCCTCTTAGGGCGCGCAAATTAGACCTGGCTGCACATGCTGCTTGGCTCTATTACATCGCCGGCAATACGCAAGAAGAAATTGCCGCCAAGCTCAATGTGTCCCGGCAAGCTGCACAACGCTTAGTGGCACTGGCAGTCAGTGAAAAATTGATTAAATTTCGACTCGATCATCCCTTGAGTGAATGCATTGCTCTGGCTGAGTCGTTACGCGATCGCTTTGCTCTATCACTTTGTGAAGTAGTACCAACTGACGCAGGTAGTGGTGATACATTATACGGGATTGGTGTATGTGCTGCCACCCACCTAGAGGCTTACCTGATGGCTAAAACCCCAACTATACTAGCGTTGTCATCAGGTCGCACATTGCGAACAATGGTGGAGCAGATACCCTCAATGAACCAACCCCAGCATAAGATTGTTTCAATCATTGGGAATATGTCTCATTCTGGGCGTGCAGGTCGCCACGAAGTGGTTATGCATTTATCCGATCGCGTCGGTTCTCAAGCTTACCCAGTGCCGACTCCGGTTGTTGCCACTAGCATTGAAGAACGAGAACTCTTGCAGACTCAGCGATCGTTTCTCGCCGTCAAAACTCTTGCAGAGCAAGCCAAAGCAACCTTTGTCGGAATTAGTCACATTGCCTGGAATGCTCCGTTACATCAAGACGGCTTCATCAATGACGATGAAGTGGCTGAATTGATTGAACTGGGAGCAGTTGGAGAAATTGCAGGTTGGGCTTACAGCGATCGTGGAGTATTGCTGCAACAAGGGACAAACAACCGGGTTGCCAGTGTAGCGCTCGAACAACCCGCTCATCGACTGATTATTGGAGTGGCGGGTGGTGTGAGAAAAGCGGAGGCGATTTTGGCTGCTCTGCATGGCAAGTTAATTACAGGATTGATTACCGATGAAGCTGCTGCCCAAGCGATTCTTTCTAAGATTTAGTAAATATAGCAACAGGCAAGGTGGTTAGGACATCAACAGACGATAAAACTTAGATACAAAAAGGTTTTTCACCCAGTCCCTAGTCCCCAGACCCCAGTCCCCAGTCCCCAGTCCCTTGCTATACTTGGAATTTGGTTAAAGATTTTCACTACTTATCTAAAAAAGGGCATGACTGTTAAGCCTGCCCTTTAGCTTTAATGTTCTTGTCCCGTTGGTCGGATGAGGATTTCGTTGACATTAACGCGTGGTGGTTGAGTAAGCGCGTAAACGATCGCAGCAGCAATGTCTTCGCTTTGCAGAGGTTGAATTGACTTGCGTCGTTCTTCGATCCGTTGTTTGGCAAGGGGATCGGTAATTTGGCTATCAATTTCCGTATCCACCAACCCAGGTTCAATAATGGTGACGCGGATGTTGTCTTTGTGGACTTCTTGGCGCAATGCTTCCGAGAGAGCATTAACACCCCATTTGGTAGCATTGTAAACACCAACACCCGCCCGTGCTGTCCGGCCTGCCACTGAGGAGATATTGACTATATGCCCGGATTTTTGCGCCTTCAACAAAGGCAAAACGGCATGAGTAGCATATAGCAGTCCTAATACGTTGAGGTCAAACGATCGCCGCCAGTCTGAGCTATTTCCAGCTTCAATCGTGCCCAGTAAAGCAATCCCGGCATTATTCACAAGGATATCGACCCTTCCCAATTCTGCATTTGCTTTTGCCACCAAGTTATTTACCTGAGTTTCATCAGTCACATCAGTAACAATAGGCAATGCCTTGCCACCACTAGCTTCGATGCGTTCTGCTAATGCTTGAATGCGATCGCCACGCCTAGCAGCGAGTACTACTGTAGCTCCAACTGAAGCCAAAGCGATCGCAGTTGCTTCTCCAATTCCCGCAGAAGCACCAGTGATAATTGCCACTTTTCCTTCTAATTTACCTGTCATTTCTTTAACTCCTTAGTAATTGATAATTGGGCATTGGGCATTGGGCATTGGGCATTGGGCATTGGGCATTGGGCATTAATTATTCCTCCCCTGCTCCCCCTGCTCCCCCTGCTTCCCCTGCTCCCCTGCCCTCTTCTCCCTGCCTCTTACCGATCCTCAAAACGGATGCAACTGCTGCTCCACAGAGTATTATGGCTGCGAAGCGAAAAGTTCCTTGGAACCCTGTAACGATCGCATCAGCAGGGGCAACGGAGACATCTGCACCGCCAGATATGCTACCGATTAAGGCTCCAAATATTGCCCCAATTAGAGAAACTCCTACGGTGTTACCTGATGTACGTGATAAAGACAGCAGCCCAGAAGCAATGCCTAGCCGCTCTCTTGGTACCGATCCCATAACAGTGCTGTTGTTGGGCGATTGAAATAAACCTAGACCAATGCCGTAAATAAAATAGCGCGATACATAGCCTAGTTCAGTAATTTGAGCGTCAAAGGTACTAATCCCCAAACAGCCGCCAATCATCAACCCCAGCCCAATCGAACTGATTAGTCGAGCGCCAAAGCGGTCTGAAAGTATTCCAGCCAGTGGAGCAATTAACCCACTCAGTACAGGCGATACAGCGAGTAATAGCCCTACTTTTACCGTCGGATAATGCTTGACGCTCTCTAGAAAGAAAGGGACGATCAGTAGCGAACCGCCAATAACAATGAATGCTAACCAGCCACTTAGCAAACCCATACTCAACTGAAGATTGCGAAACAGCTTTAGCTCTAGTAGTGGCTGCTTTAGAATCGCTTCAACTACCAAAAATGTAATGAAACTGACAGTAGCGATCGCTAATAATACTAATGCATTAGTACTGCCAAAGCCCTGGCTCTGTCCTAGCGTCATACCTAAACCAAAACTACCCAGAGTTAATAAAGCCAATATGGCTCCCAAAAAGTCAAATTTCTGTTTGCCCTCAATGCGTGCAGAAGGTGGCACTACACGAGCTATTAAGAAACTAGCGATAATCCCCAAGGGTACATTGATGAAGAATATACTATGCCAGCCTGACCAGCTTAAGAGCAATCCGCCAGCAGAAGGGCCAAAAGCAATTCCCAGTGACACTACACTACCGATGATGCCAACAGCCCGACCTCGCTCGGAAGAGGGAAAAACTTCTGTGATGATTGCTAAACCAAGCCCAGAAATGAACACAGCACCTAATCCTTGAAGCGCCCGAAAGCCGATTAACCACTCGATACTAGGTGCAAAACCACACAACAGCGAACTGAAAGTGAATAGAACCAGTCCCCCTTGGTATAAGGACTTTTTACCCCACATATCTCCCAAGCGGGTTGCTCCCAAAACTAAACCGGAACTGACCAACTGGTAACTCAATACAGCCCATTGGGTGGTAGGAAAACTAGTGCCAAAGGCTTGCACTAATGTGGGCAAAGCAACATTAATGATCCCCACATCCAGGGTAGACATGAATACCCCAAGTCCGACACCGAATAAGACCCAATTTTTTTGAGAGCTTGATAAAGCCAGAGGTTCTGCTTGGAATTGTGCCAACGTTTAGCCTCCACCTTTGACTTTACGGTTGTGAATAGTTTGCATACGTATATTCATTGTAGGGTGCTATCCTCGCTACTCAGTTCAGGAAACTAAGTTTAACGTCAGTTCTTGCAGAAGTAGGGAAAAGGTTAAGGGGTAAAGGGTAAAGGTCTAAAATTTTCCCTTTAACCTTTCCCCTTTAACCTTTAACCTTTCCCCAACCACGTATCTACTTCCCAATCGGCAAGATTGGCTTTTCCACTCATATATTTGGTAAAGTACTTAAGTACTCTTAACTCTGCACTCCTTCAGCTATATCAACAATTGTATTCAATAAAGTACGGTAATTTGATATAGTTGCTGTACTTTGACTAGTTAGCAAACTATCATAGACAACTCTCAGAAGCAAGCTCTAAAGAAAATGGAGAATAGGGAATGGGAAATGTCAATTATTAAAGTCACATCTGCAACTGCAAACAAGTATCTTTTTGTATAAGCAATGACTCAAAAAGCTGCCTTATCTCGATTTGCATTAGGATTTATTGCAGGCTTTGTGTCTGTTTTGCTATTTCATCAAGGTATGTTGGCGCTGCTACATGCAGTAAATTTTACACCTCGCGCCCCTTATTCAACTGCACCGACACAACCATTAGGAATCCCGCAAATTTGGTCAAATGCTTTCTGGGGAGGCATTTGGGGACTGATTTTGGTAGTAATTGCACCTCGTTTTCGACACGATAAAAACTATTGGTTAGGAGCCTTAATATTTGGTGCAATTGCTCCGACGCTAGTGGCTTGGTTTGTAGTTGCACCACTTAAGGGTCAACCCATCGCAGGCGGCTGGAAACTTGTGGGAATAGTGACAGGTTTATTGGTTAATGGGGCTTGGGGTATGGGAACCGCCGGGTTGCTGAGATTATTTTCTAGGAAACAATTGTTTAACAGCTAGAGTTTTAGGCGCTTCTAAGTAGGTGGGCAATGTTAGTATCATCCAAACTAACCAAAATAGCTATATTATTATTTGAGAATAATCGGTCAAAAAATAGCGATCGCATTATTCGCGTTAGACCAATTCTGTATAAAGATGTGTAGAAATAACCCCACTACCTGCGGCGCTTACCGCGAGTTTGGGAAGGTTGGGAGGGATGGAAATGATGTGCAGCTTCACAGAGAATTGGCTTTACTCAGTAAATCAAAGATAAAAATAATTTATTACAATGGATAATTTTGGGATTTACACACTGGCTAATGACGTGGTATTTGACCAACTAGTAGCTTTGCTAAATAGCATTGAAGTGAATGTTAGTCCAGATATTCCAATTTGTATTATTCCCTATGATGACCGCTTAAAACGAGTTAAAAAGGAGATAGATTCTCGGCCGAATGTCACCTTGTTTGACAATAAAAGCTCGATCAAAAAATGGGAGGATTTTGCCGTTCAAGTTTGGAACGCTTATCCAAGAAATAGTCGAAAAAATAAACCTTCTATCGAATGGAATAAAAAAAATAATTTAATCCGAAAAATGTGTGCTTTTGATGGCGAGTTTGAAAGATTTGTATTTTATGATGCTGATAGTTTGGCAATGAATAAGTTGGATAAGGTTTTAGAAAAACTAGACCAATACGACTTTGTGTTTGATGACTGGGAACACACAAAACAAACTTCAGTAGCAGCTTTCGACTTGCCGAAGTTAGAACAAAAAATGTCTTTGCCTGAATCTGAAATAAGACGAGAAATCCACTGTTCTAGTTTTTTTGGTTCAAAAAAGGGTATTTTAGGCGCTGAAGAATTAAAAATACTCAAAAAGCGATTGATAGAAGATAAAGAAGTCGAATTGATTAACGAAATCGCTTGGTGGTGTGACGCAGATTTATTTAGTTACATGACTTTTAGAATTGCTCGACCACTATTTAACTTTACACTCAGTCCCAATGGTGAAGATAGAACTGGGAACTGTGCTAATGCAAATCCATTTGTGAACATTGATAATGTTCTTTACAACCAACAGGGATTAAAACCAATTCATCGCCTTCACTATATGGGCTATTCTGCTATTGGATTTACTCGCTTGTGTAAAGGTGAAGATGTTGATATTCGTTACAAAAATGAATTTTTGCACTATCGCTTTCTGAAGCAACCAGAGCAAAAACCAAAGCGATTAAAGCCACCCACCATAGCGGCTAGAAGCAATCGATTTATCAAAAAAGTTTGGAATAAAATTAATCAAACTATTTCCTACACTTAGCTTTTGCTCAGCCTTGCTCATTAAGCCTTTAGTTAGTGAGCAATGTCCACTCTCATCTTGCAAAAATGCCTAAAGTTAGTGTTTCCATTCCCACGTTTAATCGAGTTAATTTACTGCCCTTCGCAATTGACAGTGTAATCAATCAGTCTGAGCAAGACTTTGAGCTAATTATTTGTGATGACGGTTCGAGCGATCGCACACCCGAATTAATGTCACAATACACTGACGCTCGGATTAAATATATCCGTCATCAGCAAAATATTGGTAAAAGTAATAATATGCGCTCTGGCTTTGATGCTGCCAGTGGTGAATATTTTATTAAATTTGATGATGACGATCGGCTAACACCCGATTTTCTCGCAAGTACATCAGCTATTCTTGCTCAAGACTCTAGCATTGATTTTGTTGGTACAGACCATTGGATAATTGATATTAATAATGTCCGGGATGAGGCAAAAACTCAAGAAAATTCTCATCGCTGGGGTAGGAATAATTTACCAGCAGGTGTTGTAAATAACTTGTTAGAAGTTGTATTTATTCAGCAAAGTTTTCAAGTTGGGGCGACATTATTTCGCCGTAAAACATTGCAAGAATTAGGATATATGCAGCCAAATCTGCAAAATTGTGAGGATAATGATTTATTTGTACGTCTGGCTTTGGCTGGAAAAAAGGGCTATTACTTACCAGAATTATTGATGGAATATCGCTCTCATGCAGAACAGCAAGGTATTAATCGAGCCATTCCTTATTTATTTGATAAAATTCAGTATTTAGAAAGTTATAAGTTTGAGTCTGAAAAATTAGAGAAAGTCAGGAAAAATCGTTTAACTGAAACGCAATTATTATTAGGTTTGCGTTTAATTGAAAAGGGTGAAACGCAAAAAGGCAGAGAGCTAGTTTTAGCGGGACAGTCTTTTTCGACTGCTAAAGCTTGGACTGGTTTAGGTTTATCTTTGTTACCATTTAGCTGGCGAGGTAAGGCGTTTAATGCATTGCGACAGATGCAGGGTTAGAAATTGACATATTGTGCAATTTACTTTTCACGTCATCTAAAAAAGCTGTGTAGGTTGGATTGAGGAACGGAACCCAACATTAAGCGTTAATTGTTGGGTTTCACGTCGTTCAACCCAATTTACTAGCACGGCAAGCTTAATTTGTTGGGTTGAGTAATGTTTTGTATGAAACTTTCTAGGTTTTTTGAACCCAATGTTTTAAGCTTGCCACGCTACTACAATTATCTTGGTGGCTCATGGCTCACACAAAGACGCAGAGAAGAGCTATGCAAGTTTTTACACCGCGAATAACTTATTTAAATAACTACTAACTTCTTGACCACTCATCAATAATAGTCAAAATTGTTTTATCACCCAAGTTTTTAACAGATTTTACTACATCGCGGTAATCTTCAAACTTTTGCTTCGGTTTCTTACTTCGAGCATCAAATATGCCCTTTGCAAGTTTTTCAGCCCCAGGAATCCTAGAGCGTTGTAACTTTATAGATAACTCGTCTTTATCCAAAGTGTTCAATAAACTAAGCGGATTACTCTGTTCGCTCTTTTGAGGAATAAGGTTTTCAAGTTGTTTAAACTGACTATCTATTCTCTGTCTTTCTTGTAAAAATTCTGACTTAAACTCATTAAGTTGCTTCTCAAGACGTAATTCTAAATTTGCCAGACGTGGTTCTAATTTTGTTGTTTCAGGCTGTGGTGGTATTATTTTACCAGAAGAATCAATTCCTTTGAGAGATGCAACTTGCTTTACTACTAAATCCTCTAATTTTGGAGCAATGACAAAAGCATTAACCATTTCGCCTTGTCGAGGATTTTTTTCTCTTGCTCTGACAGCAGCATAATATTCAAAATGTCCATCAACTACCGTATAGTTCTCTACTCCTGTCATTTTTACAACTAATGGTCTGATAATCCCTCCAGTTTCTATAATTATATCTGCGAGGTTTTCCAAATCAGCCTCTAAAAAATTTGATCGAGGTTCATTAGAAGTAATACTTTTTACATCTACTAAAGAAAAATTCATCATTTATTTAACCCTACTCCTATTAATACTTCATCTGCTAAAATGTCAAATTCCATAGCAGATTTTGAGCATCTGATTTTACTTCTTCTGCATATTTAACAACAGATTTTGGATCGGGATATTCTAAATCTCCAACTGTTATAGTCTGATTCATACATTCAGATAGTACGGTTCTATCATAAATTACTGCTTCCATCAAAGGCAGATTATAACGATCTGAAATCACACTCCTTTGTTTAGGAAAAGTATATTGTAAAAATTTAGAATTGGTAGAGATTTTTGAAGCCAGGATACCCATTAATATAATGTGTGGTTTTCCTATCATTTCTCTAAATTCATTAACTTCTATAATAAAGTTTTTGACACTTAACAATCCTTGGTTTGCAAATGGCTTTAAATCTGAAGGAATTATCAAGTAATCAGCAGCGACAAGTGCGACTTTAGCATATAAATCCCTGGATGGAGGTGTATCAATAATAACAATGTCATATTCTTGCTCTACTTTTTTTAATTTCGTAACTAACCTAGTCTTACTAGCATCAATTTGATTAAGTTTATATTGTCCTTCTATTAAGTTAATATGTGCAGGAATAACATCTAATTCAGGATTGTTAAAATAATGTGACTTTTTGGTTACATCAGGTATTAAGTAAAAGTCACCTGATTCTAATAAATGATAAATATTAGAATCTCGTAAATCATCATCTTCATCAAATTGAAATTTAATTAATCCTGTAGCAAAAGTAGTATTTGCTTGGGAATCTATATCAATTAAAAGTACCCTTTTACCTTTTTTACTCAACGCTGCTGCAAGATTAACTGCAACAGTAGTCTTACCAACTCCGCCTTTGTTATGGTAGATTGCGATTGTTTTCATTGAATGTTGCCTCTTTATTTGCAAATTTAAATTATTTTCAGTTATTTGAATTTTTGGTTTATCTAGTAACAGTACTTCTTTGAGACTCTCTCTACCAATTAAATCTTTAATTTTATCTAACTTAATTTCAACTTCTTTGCCAGAACATTGAAATATTAACTGAATATCAGTCTGTAATTTTTGATAAATTTTAATTTCTTTGCCGTTAGTCAACAAACCATACCTGACATTCAAGCTGGTTAAATAATGCCTGAGTCGGGGAACATGATGATTTAAGTTTTGTTTGGGATGCTTTGCCTCCATGACGACACTCAACGGCGAATTGGCATCTAAGACAAAGGGAATCACTTGTGCAGCAAATGCTAAGAAATCTAAGCGGATGCTACCAATGGCAACTTCTTGATGCCAGGTGTCAGGAGTATAACCTAGCTGTGGTAGCAAATATTGCACTATGAGTTTGCTTTCAACTTCGCTTTCGTTACGGCATAGCTCAGGATTAAAAGGCAATATTTTTCTACCTCTAAATAATTATTGGACTTGGGACAAAACCTGATATTTGCTAGATTATGGCATAGCCTTAATTATGTTGAGTGATATAAATCACTTACTCAAATCTAAAAAATCATCACAAAAATAGTACGTCTGCTGATAAAATAACCAATTTTGAGAGATAGCCATATTCAAAATTAACAGGCTACGTATGTATTTCCCCATTATCCCTGTAAATGGCTAGAATCAAAGTGTTTACCTATTGGCGCTAAAGGTTTTGGCTACTGTATCTTGTCCCCACTGCCATCAACTTGTTGATAGTCAAGCTATTAGTTGTCCCTATTGTCGGACTACACTCAAAGCTTACGGTCATCCCGGTATTCCATTGCACCGCGCCGCTGGGGATGGGTATCTGTGCGACACCTGCACCTATCACGCTGATGATACTTGTAATTTTCCTAAACGTCCCTATGCCAAAGACTGTACCCTCTACCAAAATATTGAAGAGGCAAAATTAGAGTTTGAACAGCAGCGTTACACTAACAGTTTTGCTGTAACTGTGAAAAGTTGGGTAGAACGCAATCAGGCTTTGCTGTTACTTTTGGGTTTATTATTGGTATGTTTGTTGTTCGTGATATTAAGGTCTTGATTTGGGTTTTCTAAAGAGTTGAGAATATAACGCTTCTGTGTTGAGTCTAATACAGAACTAAAGAGGGGAGCATCTCACTTTTGCAAAAGTGAAATGCTCCCCTTTTATACGACGTGCCTTTAACAGTTGACCTTCATCGGCACTCAAAATGATGTTTTGCTAAAGTTATATCAACAAGTGTGCAAACAGTTAGTGCAGCAGTTCTAGATTCAAAGGGGAGCAATGCGATTTTGTGAGACGATCCACCTAGAGAGCGATCGCTAATCAACTCTTATGTATAAATTGAATAAAGTGTGGCAATTTCTTCAAAAGCTTCATCCAAAATTGCCACTATCGGGAATGGTCAAAAATAACAAACCATACTCAATCCTTAATCTTCAGGTTGTGATGATTTTGGATGCTTTGGCAATTTTCAAACTGTGGTGATTTTGGATGTTTCCACAATAGGTTCAACTTGTATCGGTGGGACTTTTTCTTCAAAGATGGCTAAGTCAAACCAAAAAGTGGTGCCAATGCCGACTTCACTCACTAGATAGACTTTACTACGATGTCTGTCGATGATATTTCTAACAATCGACAAACCTAAACCCGTACCTTCTAGGGTGTGAACTCGGTTTTCTACGCGGAAAAAGCGTTCAAAAATTGAGTGTTGATCTTCTGTGGCGATGCCAATTCCAGTATCGGAAATTTCAATCCGCACTGGTGCAGATTCGCTGTGGCTGGGGTTGAAATCTAGTTGGTAGGCGCGGATTGCTACTTTACCACCGGCTTTGGTGAATTTAAGCGCATTACCAATCAGGTTGCCAAACACTTGTACTAATAGATCGTAATTACCTAATACTAGCGGCAAATTAGGGGCAACTTCCTGAACAAGTTCAACACCTTTATCTTTGGCATTGAGTTGGTAAGTACGCAGGGTTTGCTCGATCGCTTGGGCTAAATCTACGCCATCAAAGCTGTAGTTGCGACCAGATTCGAGTTTTGATAAATCCAAAACATCGTTAACTAGGCGAGTTAGGCGATCGGTTTCATGGTTGACTGTTTGCAGAAACTCTTGCCGTTCTTGTAAATCTAAGTCTTCGCCGTAGTCGTGCAGGGTTTCAATATAAGTTTTAATGTTAAATAGAGGCGTTCGCAGTTCGTGAGAAACGTTGCTGATAAATTGACTTTTTGCCTCGTTTAGTTCGACTTCACGGGTTATATCTTGAATAGTAATCGCAATACCTTTGATGCTTTCTCTTTGCAGATTGAGTACTGTAGTCAAGAGAATACGGATCGTTCGTGGGGTGGGTTGGTTAATAAAAATTCGGAATTCGGCGCTTTCGCATTCGCCTGCTGCCATTTCGTACAAGGGACGGGTGATTTCGATTTGTACTGATGCTGGCAAGTGATGCAAGACATTGCAACCGACTACATTAGCGGCTTCCCAGCCAAAAATTCGCTCTGCTGTGGGGTTGACTAAAATCACCTGCATGTTGTTATCGATCAACACAGCACCATCTGCGATCGTGGAAACTAAAGTTTCTAGCTTGGCTTTTTCTGCGGTTAGTTCTTCAATGTTCTGTTCTTCATAGCGCTCTAATCGCTCTGCCATCTCATTAAAGCTGAAAATTAATTCTCCTAGTTCGCCGCCTAAAGGTAAATTAATCCGCTGCTTAAAATTCCCGGTAGCAATTTGCTTTACCCCCACCAGTAGTTCTTTAATCGGCTTGGTGATGGTTAAGGCGTTAATCACTCCTGCCAAAATCACCATTACCCAAATTGTGATAAAAACGGCAATGGTGACATCGCGGGTAAAATTGGTGGAAATAACAGCGGTCTGATTGGGGTTGAACCCGATCGCTAATACACCTAAGTATTTTTTATTGACAATCAGGGGAATAAATACATCGGTGACTGTCCCATCTGGGGTTGTGTGTTGCCGCACCATCGGCTTTTCCCCATCACCAGGGTAATCTTCTGGCAGTTGTATCCGCCGTTTAATGGTAAGGGAATTTTCTACCTCGGCTTCCCAAAAAGGAATGCCAAAAAAGATTTCCCCGTTTTCATCAGCGTAGAGCATATAACGCACGCTAGAGGTGCTGCTATAGAAACGTTGGGAAAATCGGGCAACTTCCGTGAGATTATTGTCAGCGACCAAGGGGGCAACGTTGGCAGCAAGCAGCAGCCCTAAATCACGACCAAAGCGGGTATCATTCATCCGCGCATCCTGCTGGATTGTATTTACAGCCCAAAAGGTTAAACCACTCATCACCAACGAAACTACCATTGTGGCCACAGCCAGCAGTTTTGTCTGGAGAGTGAACTCCGACCACCAACTTGCGATCGCATCTCGAATTGATTTGAACAGACTTAGCATCTTAAATAAAGTTGTTAGTAGTCTTTGTTATAAAGCCCAACAACTAAAAAATTAACAGTTAATTTGACAAATATGTTAGGGAAAGAGGGAATGGGGCATTGGGCATGGTGAATAACTCCCAACTCCCAACTACTAACTCCTAACTCCTAACTCTATAACCAATATCTCTCCGGTAATACATCCTTTGAAACTGGATATGTTTGATACTAGCGTAGGCTTGAGCGATCGCTTGCTCAAAATTTTCTCCGATTCCGGTCACATTTAATACTCGACCCCCATCTGTGACTATTTCTTGTTGCTGGTTTAATTTCGTACCTGCATGAAATACAGTTGCTCCTGCTGCTTCTGCCTGCTCAATGCCAGTAATCACCTGGCCCTTTTGATATTCTCCTGGATAACCACCGGAAGCGGCAACGACAGTAGCAGATGCTCCTTCTTTCCAAGCAATGGGCGGCAATTCACTTAAGCGCTGCTGTACGCAAGCTAGAATCAACTCTTCTAGGGGTGTTTCTAACAGTGGCAAAATCACCTGGGTTTCGGGATCGCCAAAGCGACAGTTAAATTCCAAAACCTTCAAATTCCCATCGGGTGCAATCATTAACCCAGCATACAGCACGCCTCGGTAATCAATGCCTTTAGCTCTTAAGGTGGCGATCGCTTTTTCTAATACTTCTGTTTGAATGCGTGCCATCAACTCTGGTGTAGCAATGGGTGCTGGGCTGTATGCTCCCATCCCGCCAGTATTTTCGCCTGTATCGCCGTCCCCAATCCGCTTATGATCTTGGGCTGGCAACAAGGGTCTAATTGTTAATCCATCAGTCAATGCTAAAACTGATACTTCTTGCCCAATCAAACATTCTTCAATGACGACAAATTCACCAGCACTGCCAAATTGCCCTTGAAAAATTGCATCAATGGCACTTTCTGCCTGTGCAACTGTTTCAGCCACCGTTACACCCTTACCAGCCGCCAAGCCATCAGCTTTCACAACAATGGGCGCTCCCTGAGATTGGACGTAAGATTTTGCTGCTGCAGCTTCCGTAAATACCGCAGCCCGTGCCGTCGGAATTCTTGCTTCTTGCATCAAGGCTTTTGCCCAAGCTTTACTCGCTTCAATTTGCGCTCCGGCTCTGACTGGGCCAAATACCATCAATCCTTTATCTTGGAGGTAATCTGTGATTCCCTTAGATAGGGGGACTTCTGGGCCAACTATTACCAGAGTTATGCCATGTTCTAGAGCATATCGGCTCATCCCCTCAAAATCATCTACTGCTAAGGGCAAGTTTTGGCAACGTTCCATACTTGCCGTGCCCCCATTCCCTGGTACACAGATAACTTGCTCAATTTGCTTAGATTGCAACAGTTTCCACGCCAGAGCGTGTTCGCGCCCTCCATTACCGACAACTAAAACTTTCACTGATTTCCTCGTGCGTTCCTTGCAAAATGAGAATACCTGATTCGACTCTCGCGGATCAATTTTTTCATCAATTCTCACACTTGTGCAAGTTTCTGATGATTTATTATACCTTTTGTAAAAGTCCCTAAGATTCCACTCCCCTTAATCCCCCCGATATATTGAGCTACGGTGTACACACAAACCCTGGATTTACCCCCCTTATAAAGGGGGGAAATAAGAAATCTTGTTCCCTCCCCTTTACAAGGGGAGGGTTAGAGGTTGTTTGAAAAGTGTTTCGCTGTGACTTTAGGCACTTTAGATCCCCCCTAACCCCCCTTAAAAGGGGAGGAGCCGGAGTCAAAGTCCCCCTTTTTAAGGGGGATTTAGGGGTATCTAAAACTTTTTATACCGACAAGAGGACTTTTCAAACATCCTCTTAGGGTGGGGTAAACTTTGGTTAATCAGCTATTTTAGTTATTGAATTCCAACTGCATTTGTTTTAAAAATTAAATTTCACTAATTAGTAAAATTTTAGTTTTTATTATTAGTAATTACTCCATCAAATTCATAACACATTTTTAGCATAAATATATTATTTTAATTATCTTTTCTGCTGATATCATTCAACCTATTTATCAAATAATCTTCAATTAATAACCGATTTTTGATTATAATTATTAACTTGTGAATATCGCGGTTAATCAGGATACAAAAAATCGGCAACATGGCTAAAATTATCGTTACTGGAGTCGCAGGCTTTATTGGTTCTCAGCTTGCAGAAACATTGCTACAACAAGGAAACGAAGTAATCGGGATTGATGAATTTAATGATTATTACGATCCGATGTTAAAACGAAACAATGTTGCACACTTGTATCGTTTACCTAGTTTTGCATTAATTGAAGGAGATATGCAGTTTTTAGATTGGCAGAAACTCCTAAAAGATGTTGATGTAGTTTACCATCAAGCGGCACAAGCAGGAGTCAGAGCAAGTTGGGGTAAAGCTTTTCGAGGCTATACAGAACGAAATGTTAACGCTACACAAGTTTTGCTGGAAGCAGCTAAGGATGCTAAAGACCTAAAAAGATTAGTGTTTGCCTCTTCATCTAGTGTATATGGTGATGCAGAAACATTACCTACCCACGAGAAAATTTGTCCTCAACCGGTTTCTCCTTACGGCATTACCAAGCTAGCAGCAGAGTTTTTGTGTGAATTGTATTACAAAAACTTTGGTGTGCCCTGTGTGACATTGCGCTATTTTACAGTTTATGGCCCCAAACAGCGCCCAGATATGGCATTTCATAAATTTTTTCAATCCATTTTGCACGATGAGGCGATTCCTATTTACGGCGATGGCCAGCAAACGCGGGAGTTTACCTTTGTTAGTGATATTGTCGCCGCTAATTTAGCCGCCGCTACCGCATCCCAAGCAGTGGGAGAAATCTTTAATATCGGTGGTGGGAGTAGGGTGGTTTTAGCAGAAGTTTTAAATACGATTGAAGAAATTGTTGGGAAGCCAATCAAAAGAAACCACATTGAAAAAGCGATGGGAGACGCGCGCCACACGGCTGCTGATGTATCTAAAGCACAGAAAATTCTCCGATATCAACCGCAAGTCTCTCTAAAAGAGGGTTTGACGCAGGAATGGGAGTGGGTGAAATCTTTGTATTCCCTATCTTCCTAATTTTCCTGATTCTCTTTATCTGTTTAACCGTTTTGTCCTTATAGCAAGGGACTGGGGACTGGGGACTGGGGACTGGGTGAAAAGCCTTTTTGTGTCTAAGTTTTATCGTCTGTTGATGTCCTAACCACCTTGACTGTTGCTATAACTGGTAGTCAAAACAACACCTTGGCGTGTAGCACGCTTGCGATCGCTTTTACGAGTACCCCCAGCCATCTGATACTCATGGCTATTATTACCATATTTATGAGCAACACCACGCAAAATTTTCTCAGAATAGTCTGCTAAATCCTGTTCATTTTCGACGAGCTGGGTTAGTAAGACATCAATAGTAGAGAGGGTGGTATTGTATGCTTCTAGAGATTGCCGCACCATTTCGATTTTTTCAGTGTAATCTTTGACTGTTAACCCCTCTCCAACATCGAGAGTTTGACTAATATATTTAACGCTTGCTAGACGTAGTTCAGCTTTGCCAAGAGTACGTGAATTGCGTTTTCGCCTTCCCATAATTAATACTCATTTTGTCAATTTCTTATAACTCTATAGTGGACAATTATTGAAAAGGTTGTCATACGTGGAATTGTTGATTTTTCTGAAAAAGCCCAAAATTTATTTTCTTTATACTAATTCGTAATTAATAATTCTGAATTACCAATTACAAATTGACATAACATCAAAGCGGAAGTTGCTACAGCTTGCGCAAAACACGGAAACGTGAAAGCGGAAGTTGCTACAGCTTGCGCAAAACACGGAAACGTGAAAGCAGAAGTTGCTACAGCTTGCGCAAAACACGGAAACGTGAAAGCGGAAGTTCTTACAGGGAAGGCGGAAGCTGCTACAAACTGCGCAAAACACCGAAACGTCAACCCTGGAGCAATATTTTTTGATGTATAGCCGTAGCCACATAGGTTAGGACATTTTGAAAACCTCAAGGCTAGGAATAGTAATACTTTCACCTCCTGCCTCCTGCCTCCTGCCTTCTGCCTCCTGCTATATTAGGGACTTGCAACAGATAAATTATCCAATCTTGCAGGGATTGTCCAAGATTTTGCACAAATCGATCGCGATCGCCGCTTTTGTAGTGTGCATTAACAAAGTATAAGGACTTCCCTTGAAAGGGAGGTAGAAGAAGGCGTAAAAGCATTCTCGTGTTTGAGATTGGTTTCATAAAAGGCATCGAGTTCAAAAAAAATCTCTAACGCAATCGCAAAATTCCGAAATTGACTAATTGGGGAGTGGAGAAGGAAATAACAGCGATTTTACTAATATCGCAACGGTAAGTAAAAACACATTCGAGAGTTGTGTCAATTAATCCTAATATTATCCTTCTGGAGGCTCTATGAATTTTCTAATTCCGAATGAAAATAGCAAACCCAATCCCAGTCCTAACAGTACTAACCCAATTGAAAGCAGAATTATGGCAATGACTAGTAAAGAAAATTTACAGCAAGAATTAGACTCAGTTCGTGCTAATTACCAAAAATGGCAAGGCGATCAAACTGCAATAATAACGCAAACTAGGCTGGCGCAAATTATTCATCTCCGTGCTAATCAGATAGGAATTCAACTAACGTAATCAACTAGAGGATGTTTGAAAAGTCTGCTAAGGTATAATTTTGCCCTGATAATTAGCCTCAACTGCAATGGTAAATCAAGGTTTTAATCCTATATTCAGATGCCTAGATGTACTAATTATCATCTCAAACGACCCTTTTCAAACAACCTCTTATGCATATGTCAAACAAATTTGCTTTTTCCTATTCACAAATAGCAGTGTTTTGCTTCCGGTAAGCTTATGGTATTAACGTTCACCTCCAAAGTTAAGAATAACGCGAACAATCATTAGTTTATAAAAAAGGCTTTTTGTCAAACCGTCGTTGTATTTACAGTAATTGCAACGCTAACAACAGGGTGTCGCTCAACTGATGAATACAAAAAATTTGCCAAAGCAGGAAATGAATATGCCAATGCAGTTGATAAATTACTTGATGCTGCCAGTGAAAGATATCGAGTTTAGAAAAAAATCTCTAATGCGATCGCAAAATTCCTAAATTGACTAATTGGGGAGTTTAGAAGGAAATAACAGCGATTTTCCCAATAGTGCGAGGGTAAGTAAAAATGTTCAAAAAAAAATCTTTAATCAGTATCGTTATTCCTGCCGCTGTTTTGTTAGCAAGTTGTGGAGCTAATTTTCAGTCTGTAGAAAACTTTAGCAAGACTAGAAAAATAGTTGAACAAGCTTCTAATGATTTTGCTGAAGATATTTATCAATCTTGTTTACGACGTACTAGATATGTCAACTTAGTTGCCAATAATGGGATCTCTACTCGCAATACTCTGCGAGAGAGTTGTGAAACAACTGAGCGACCTGATTCTGAGAAGTTCAAAAGTGCAGTAAGTATTTTAATTAACTACATGGAGGCTCTAGGCGCTATAGCAAGCGGAAAAGACTTATCTTTAGATAACTCAATAGAGAACTTAGGACAAAGTATCAAAGATTTCTCCATTCGCGGCGAAAAACCAAATGCGAATGTAGTGGAGGGAGGCAGTCAAATCCTCAAAGTATTATCTGATTTAGTGACCAAAAAGATTCGAGGGAATGCTCTCCAAAAAGCGATTGTTTGTACCAATGAGCCTATCCATAAATATGTGACTGGTAATTCAGTTCCAGCAACCGATCAAAATGGTTTTGATCTTTATGAACCTGCGACAGGAGGCTTAACATTTATTGTAGAAGACAACTATATTAAAGGAACTTTACGCATAGAAGCAGATGCAATTAATAATTACTATGAAGATTATTTTCTTATTTTAAATAAGCTAGATGCTCCAAAAATTAATCAAAGTAATTATCAACTATTTGTTGATCAAATTACAGTAGGTGACAGGTTAACAGCAGACTACAATAAATCTCTGGAAATAGTGGCTGAGAAAGAACAAGCAGCTAGGGCTTATAATCAAATTCTTTTGAATACGGTCGGAACTCATAATAAACTAAGAAAAGAATTTGAAGAAGGAGTGAAACCCCAAGATATTGAAAGATTATGTCAGGTGAATGCTAAAGTTTCATTCAAGAAAATAGATGATGAAAAAATGAAACGTATTCAAAAAATTCTTAATGAATACGTCGCCTCAGTTAAACCTTTAGTAGAGCAAGTTGATCGGGCTTTCTAACTAAGTTTTATCTAATCGTCTCCAATCGCCAACTCATTATTTAAAAAAGGGGAGTTATTGTTTATGTCCTTGAGTAAGCAGATAATAGATCTACAGTCCACTCTTCACGAAAGAGCAAAAGAGCTTTGCAAAGCTGAAATAATTAAGCCTAGTCAATTGACTTCAATTAGTAATGACTGTCAAACAATTTTGAACCTTGCTAAAAAGATTAATAGTATAGAACTTAATGACCGTTTCACCGAGATGGAGAAAGCAGCCGAAGAAATAAAAAATGCTACTGATTCTCTTGATAAAGCGGCTGCAAAAATTCAAGATGCCCAGAAGTTTTTTGAGATTTTAAGTCCCCTAATCCAATTAGTGCAAGCTGTTCCAAGCGCCATTACAAACAGCAGTGTAGCTACCATCGGCAATCTAGCTAAACAACTTAGAGGTATTGGTGATCAGCTTAATACCTAAAGTAAAAGTGCAATATTGAGTGTAATATAGGGGTTCTGCATCAAACTTTACGTCTTTGTTGCTGCCTCTTGTCAAGGTACTGGAGGCGGAGCCTCGCAGAATGGATTAAGAGCCTTTAGGCTCTTAACCAGTCAGGGCAAGGGCTATATCTTTTCGTAGTGCCATTCTCTACTATTCCCATGATTGAAATTCATCGATAGCGCTACGAATTAAGGAAGTTATTTGAGCGCGACGGGTTTCAAAATTAGCGGCGATGTAAATCAGTAAAATGCCAACTAACAAGCCAACAACCCATTTTAAAAAGGAGTACTGCAAGCTGAAAATTACCGATTGATAGATTGTCGTAATTAAAAAAGTGGCTGTACCAATGTAGAGAAAAGCGCGCACTCGTAAAGCTAATCCAGCAAAAATAGCGATGAGACTAAAAACACCCGGAATCCAAGCTGTATTTTGATTAAATAAAATTGCCCACCCACAAATTAAGCCACTCCCTAGCACTCTCAGAAGATGACGAGATGTTTTGTACTCTGGTAGCTTCAGTTGGGTATCCACTTGAGCAATATAAAGCAGCGATAACCCAATTGGTGCTACATACCATAAAGCATCAGTCAGGTGTAAAGAATCAAACCAACGGTAAAGTGCCCAATCAATCAACGCCACACTAATATAGGTGAAACGGATGTTTTCACCTACTTTTGCTAAGAAGATGTAAAATCCAGCTGCGATTATCAAGGTTATGGGGTAAGTTTGCAGTCTGGTTTCCCATAAAATTATCAGTGGTGTGATGTATGCAGCTTGTTGCCAAGGTCTTTTAGACCAACCCCAACTTTCCCAAGGTAGGATGTACAAAAAGTAGGCTACCACACAAGCGATCGCACCATTCCAAGGAACTAATGGCCCAGCCCAAAATCGCCCTACTGCTGTCTCTCGCCAATAAATCCTCATCCCGGCTACCTCTAATAAACCAAGGTAAACCCACATCTCGGCGATTGTAATTCTTCCTAAGATCCTGGGGGAAGTGGGTGAATTTCGTCCCTGAAAGACGGCGTAGCGAATCAAAAATACTCCCGTTCCCAATCCCACCAAACGGTTAACTGCAATGGGAACAGGAATGGCAGCCATTAATAAACAGCTACTCCAAACCCAGTGAATATGAGCAATTCTTTTCAATTCTTGAGGAGTTAGGTGTAAGTAGCTGACTAGCCTTGGCGATAAAATGCGGTAAGCATACATGATACTCGCGCCAAGGGCAGACATGGCAATTAATCCATCACCTAATGCTCCTCCTGAAGCTTGTGACATTTGATAGAACAAAAGTTCATAAGCAGAAATTGATACGCCAATGATTCCTAAATACAGCAAGGGTTTGAAGCTCTCGTGCCGTCGCCCTACGCCAATAATAATTAAAGCTACACCCAAGGAATACAAACCTGTCCACTCGGTGAAGGTGTTCAAACGCAGCAATACACTAAATGCACCATAAATTAATGGCAAAATATGCAGACTGCTAGGAAACCTTTCTAATTGATGTTGTCGCCGCCACCACTCGCCGACAAGTTGAGTAATTAAACCCAAGGCGATGTTTGCAATTGCAATTCTCACAATTGAACGTTCCCCCAACCCTAACCCTTGGGCAATCAACAATTCCAAACACCAACCAGTACCATAAAATGCCCAATTTGTCGGTTCGCGCCAACTGCGATAAACAATGGCTGCCAAGGTAATTACAGTGGCAATTAAGAACAGAAATCCTGAAGTCGTAAACCCTTGGTAAATCAACACTGAGTGCAGCGTCAAACTGAATAATTCAATGCTGCATAAAGCGATCGCCCATTTATCGCTAGCGGCTGCATAGATAACTGCTAATTCGTTACCGCGTCGGTTGAAAACTGTCCGCGCTAACCATAGACTGAGAGTTGCGATCGCTCCGACAACAAACCAACCAGCTACCGCTAGCCGAGGTAAACCAGGTACACCCGTCCACAGCAGCACGCCAATGAAACTTAAAACAAATCCTTTTGTAATTACCGCAGATACTTGGTTGCGCAAATAGCGGGTATTTACAAACATCAATCCAGCACCTACAGCCAAACCGATTAATCTGATTCCTGGTAGTTGTAAAGTTAGTAACTGGGCAATTATTACAGCCAAGACACTCAAGTAACGGCTAGTAAGCCGTCGCTCTATAATTGCGGCATTGGCAACACCCGTCAGAGCTAAAGGCGTAACTAGCCATAAAACTCCCCAATCAGATCGCTCGTCAGTGATGCCATACCAAGATGATTCTGAATTCATCCACAACAGGAAAAAACTCGCTGCGGCTAATCCTAAACCGATATCCCATGCGCTACGTTGCCATAGTCCTTCCTGCAAGCTAAATCGCCATTCTGCAACCATGAGAGCCAATAAAATACTTGCCCAGCATTGTTGAGTCAGGCTGGGGAATAACCAATTAATCGTAAAGCAAAATGTCAGCACTCCCATGATATGAGTTAGGTATACCAGGGGAAGGGATGAGGGGGAGCGGCGTTGAGTAACAAATGCCAGAGTGGCGGTAGAAAATAGCAGATTTAGCGATCGCAATGGAGGATTTACAAGAGCGATCGTTGTTAAAAAAGCTCCAAATAACAGGGTAAGCAGTTCGCCAAATTTAGCTAATTCTCGTTTTTGGCGGCGATACAAATTATCTGTAAGCGCCACCATCAAAATTACGTAGGGAAATAAAACTATACCCAGTAGCGCCCAAGGTTCATTTTGAGAATTGGTGAGTTGGGTAGTAGTGGCGATCGCTAATTTCTGTAAGTTATCAGGTACTAATCGCCAACCTAGCAAAATCGTCTCTAAGCCGATGACAAAAGCCCCTGCAAAGTCTCGCTTTAAACTGTAACGCCACAAGCGACTCCCCACAAACCACAAACCCAAACTACTGACAGCTATTGCTTGCCAAGGATAATTTACTACCGATACCACCCAACCCAAAAAGAGTAAAACGCCCCCAAGTCTTTCCCAGAGTAAGAGGGATGAAGGAGACAAGGGAGACAAGGGGGACAAGGGAGACGAGGAGGATATTAATGTTACTTCCTCTGCTCCCCTGCTCCTCTGCTCTGCTAACCAAGTCATCAACCAGCCGCAAATGCCAATAGCTAACCCCAACAGTGCGACATCTACCTTGGTAACAAAAATTGCCCGCACCAACAATACTATTAAAGAATAAATAATTACAGCAGCAGGTAAACTAATACTTAACCTACGGCGATCGTCGCTGACAGTACGAGGCTGTTGGAAAAGATTGTAATAAACAGTAATGATAGTTGTGGCGATCGTTGCCAGATAAACAGCAATTAAGGGAAATCCTGGAAACTGCCAACCCCAATGCAGAT
This sequence comes from Nostoc sp. ChiSLP03a, assembly GCF_034531215.2. NCBI lineage: Bacteria > Bacillati > Cyanobacteriota > Cyanophyceae > Nostocales > Nostocaceae > Nostoc > Nostoc sp. ChiSLP03a. Next base: position 48,931 of record NZ_JAVRBQ020000153.1, on the reverse strand, counting down.
AACTCAGCCCTAGAATATTTATCAGAGGTAATTTGCCAGTATGTAAATTGGTAAAAATAGTTCGATTTTTGGAGAGTAGAACAGTTATAGCAGTCAGGGTAGGACAGGCGATCGCAACTACAATCCAATCCACAGGATTTTGCCACAATTTAAAGCTATCCATTGCCCAAAAATTCACTGGCACCAACAAAAGAGTGGCAATCAGCAATGTCTGAGCCGTCAATCTGAGGTTATTTTGCCTAGTTGCCCAAAAGCTTAATCCCCAAAAACTCAAAGTATAAGCAAATAAAACCCCGTACTGTCCAGCAGCCGGAAACCTCGCCCATTGACTAGCAGCCAGTACCCCAGAGGATACAACTACCAAAAAAACCCCTAGAAAAAGTAGCCAACGCACACTCAGTTCTGCCCCCAAGGACTGCAACATTGTGCCGATGAAGTTGGGTTTAGCTGGTTTTTGTTGTGGTTGTTTACCGCTACTAGATTGTAAAGCTGCTACAGGCAACTGCTGCACGGGGTCGGAAGTTGCAAATACTACCTTTGTGTGAGCTTCAGCCTGGGGTTGCAACACCACCGCACACACCAGAAACTCTCTACATAACTGCCTGACTTGGGCATCAGATATCAAACCTAAACGCAACCATATATCCAGTCCTTCCAATAAGTGAGGATGGGAAGATGGCAGTCTGATTTCAATTTTTAGCGGGCGCTCAAGGGGCGATGACATAAGCGGCAGCAGTACAAGTATATACTTAAATTATTTGTTTAATTAAAGTATATTTTTGCTCTAACTGTGCAACTTATCAGGCTAATTGATATTAATTTTTAACCGCCAAGCGAGATTCAAATGCCAACTAGCTGCTTTTAGTTTCCACTTGCAGTCTCTCAAGCGGTAGATGTGCCCGTATCCTTAGTTTAATTAGCTTTTGTTATTTTCCAGAGAAAGTGGTCTACCTGCTGTAACTTTGAGTTATAAACTTTTTCAATTCCAGCTTTTAAGAAATCAGATGGCTCGAACAAGAATAAAAATATGTCACTAAAGCCATTAGTAATCTCTGGTAACTGATTTTTTCCTACAATTTGGAATTGCACTTTTGGCTCGATTAAGTTACTAAGTACTTGTAGTGGTGGAATGATGTTATCCTCATCACTAATTAAAAGCGGTTTCTTAGCTTGATTAATAATATGAGCAATGTGAGGATATTCTTGGTATTTTTCAGGGAATTGGTTCCACCAAATCTGCGGTTGAGAGTGAACCATACAAGATACAACCCCGCCTATAACTAGCATAAATGCTACAAGTGACCAAAACTTTTTTTGCCAAGCTTTAGTAGAAATAGACGTAATCTTAGTGGTAAATAGGTAAGCAACAGCTAACTGTATCCCTAAAACAGAAGGAAGCGTATATCGACTAGTAGCATATCGTCTTAAAAAGACGAAATCTATTATCAGTAAGGGAAGCCCTACTGATGCAATCAAGGTTAAAACAAATAACCAAACTTTTTTAGAGGTTCTTCGACATAAAAAATAGATTGAGTAGCCGATTATAAATAAAAGAATCAAAATAAAAGGAATTAAGAACAACTTAAGTTTTCCAGGCTCGTTAGGACTAATACCTAAATCAAGAAACGCACGACTAAAGATACCAGCCCACCTTGCAGCTGATATAAATACTGTTTGTTTAATATTCGCCCAAGTGACTGCTTCTGGCTGAGGATTGGTAATAATAATCCAAATCCAAGGTACAAAAGTCATAAAACCCGCAAGCGATGATAGCAGGTAAGAAATTAATGTTTTACTCAATCGGAAGCGTTCGATTGTAACTACATAAATTCCTTGTGCAAAAGCAACCAAGGTAAAAAATAGATGAGTATAAAACCCTATTGATAATGTTGCTGCATAAATAAACCAATTAACATTTGTTTTCAGGCGCATAGCTCGCAGCAGGGCTACGCTCGATATTAAAATGGCTACTATTGCTAAACTATACGATCGCGCTTCTTGTGCATACACGATATGAATAGGTGAAACAGCTACCAACCCGATGGCTATCCACCCTACTAGTGAAGACTCAAATAATTCTTGACATAGCCAATAAAGACAAGGAAAGGTAAGCAGACTAATAAATGCCGAAAAACTTCTGATCGCTGCTATCGAATTGCCAAAGTACTCTACCCAAAACCGGGTCATCAAGATGTATAGTGGCAAAATCTGGGAGTCTTCTACAATAACTCCTTTAATTGTATCAATTGCATTTTTTTCAGAATTAGGATACTGGTATTTATGTAAATCTTCTATGCCAATCAAACGACCATTACCTAATTGCTTCTTCATTTCTGACTGCGTATAGCCAGATATGCGTAATGAGGATAAAACTTCATCACCCCAATAAATTTTTTTATCAATATTAACGAAGCGAAAAAATACACCTATTACTAATAAAATTATAATTAAAAAACGTAACCAATATTTAGAAATAGTCCATTTATGTGATATCTGCGTTTTCTTTTGTGGTAATTCCTTTTTCATGTAGTTTTCGATCTCCTCAAGGTCTTAATCAACCTTGGTAAAAAATCAACTGATAATTTTTTATTAGCCTGTTTTAATGAAAAAAGCAAATTAGTATCTCTGAATACAAGAGTAGATTAACATTAAAATTTATCTAATTTACGAATTAAATACAAGGTCTTATTTTTTATTAACCAGTATCAAAGTAAGAATTCAGCACCCAGGAGCGGAGCCGGAGATGCTCCGCCTCCGGTCAGGAGCCAGAATTTATCATGAATCTAGAATAATTGGTATATTTAGTCATCAAATGTTTTCCTGATTCTTTAACTATTTAGTCCTTCTGAATTCTTACGTATCAAATTGTCTATAAACATTTTAATTAAAACTTTTTTACTTCATATAATTATTTAAATATTGATTTTGCAGTTTTTTACAACACGTAATTATAATAATTGTTTCTTTGTCATCCTACAGTATAAATTAATCAAGAAATCAAATACTTGTGTGAAAAATAAAAAGATTTAATAAACTTTATATGAAATAACTACAAGTACACCTGTGAGTAGCAAATAACATAGAGACACTAAGTAAGCTAAACCACATCTAGTTTGCATATCTAAAATTTATATCACTCTTGTGAGGTGTGCATCCTGCCCGCCCTAATTATGCAAGTTTATTTGTGGCACAGCTTAAGTCGGCGAGAAAAAAAGCAATGTATATGAAGAAATATAAATATTAATTATTAACCCCGACTTACTGATTTCTGAGAAGCTTTTTAATATCTGTGTTCCGAATTTTTACTTACCCTTTACCGGACTAAATCGACCATTGTTACAGCAGTCTAAAATACGGTAAGTATATACTACGATAAGTCGATCAATTTATAGTAATATGTTAAAATTGCGATCGCTTCCTTTGGTATGTAGCCATTAAGCGCAAGCAACATATCTCAAGTAAACGGACGAGTGCGAACACCGCCCGATCAATCAAACTATGGAGAATTGAGATGAGCAACAAACACATTGAAGTCAAACAGATAGCAGGTTTCATCGGTGCCGAAATCAGCGGCGTAGACTTGTCACGTCCTTTGCACGATGATGCAGTCAAAGAAATTCGTCAAGCACTATTGAAATGGAAAGTCGTGTTCTTTCGCGGTCAAAACATCGATCATGCGGCACAGATTGCATTCACGGCTCGTTTTGGCGAAGTGACTTACGCACATCCCCACGAAGACGAGCCGATTGAAGGCTTCTCAGAAATCTTGCCCATTGACCGTAGCCGTTACGAGCGGCGCAATGGTCTGCGTCGTTCCAGCTATGAGAGCCGTTGGCACACCGATGTTACAGCAGTTGTCAACCCACCTGCGGCATCAATTTTGCGTGCGGTTAATGTCCCTAGCTTCGGTGGTGACACACAATGGACAAATTTAGTTGCAGCCTATGAGGGTCTGTCAGCACCCCTACGGGCATTAGCAGACACATTAAAGGCCGAACATCGTTTCAATGCGCGTTTGAATTTGCCCAGCAACAGCAAGATTGCCCAGCGCATCGTAGCCAATCCCTTGGTTTCAATCCATCCAGTAGTAAGGGTTCATCCTGAAACTGGTGAACGCGCATTGTACGTCAACCCTGGCTTCACCTCGCACATTCTCGACGTATCACGACAAGAAAGCGACTTGCTGCTTGAGTTGTTCTTCAACCAGATTACCAAGCCCGCCTACACCACCCGCTTCCGCTGGAATAACGGTGACATTGCATTCTGGGATAACCGCGCCACCTCCCATCTGGCCCCTCAAGACTTGGATCACCTGGAAGTCGAGCGCGTTCTCTATCGCACCACGATCACGGGCGATGTTCCAGTTGGGCCCGATGGTTTCCGATCGCAAGTGGTTGAAGGTGAGGCGTTCAACAGCGAACTACCAACTGTATTGAAGAACAAAGCTGAGAAACTAGAAGCAGTATCAGCACTTTCATAAGCTACAGAGCGGTAAACAAGGGCTACGCTCTTCGTAGCCCATACCTACTGAAGCTTTTCTAAGCAGATTTTTACCGATATAGTTGGTTATATATTGGTATCTTTGGTACTATTTTACCTAACATCAATTTTATGGAAGAAACCCTTCAAACGCCTTTTCTATGAAAAGAAGACAAATTTTTGGCTTTTTGGGTATAGCGATCGCTGGCTTGCTGCTAGCAATTGGTTTACCGTTGTTTACTCCTTCTCCTGTAATAGCACAGTCGAACACAAACATACTCGTGTCCGCAGCTGCCAGCTTAAAAGAGGCGCTGGAAGAAATTAAGCCTTTATACCAACAAAGTAAATCAAATATCAATATTAATTATAACTTTGGGGCTTCTGGTGCTTTGCAGCAACAAATTGAGCAAGGTGCGCCAGCGGATATCTTTATTTCTGCTGGCAAAAAGCAAGTGGATGCCTTGGAACAAAAAGGACTGTTGCTACCAGGTAGTCGTACTAACCTAGCAAATAACCGTCTAGTTTTGATTGTGGCTCAGGATGTTGTTGGCATCAATAGCTTCTACAATTTAACAGATAGTAAGATTAAAAAAATTGCGATCGGTGAACCCAGAAGCGTACCCGCCGGTCAATATGGCGAGCAAGTTTTGAAGAAATTGAAACTTTACGATCGCCTCAAGTCGAAATTGGTCTTTGCTAACAATGTGCGTCAAGTTTTAGCAGCAGTAGAAAGTGGTAACGCCGAAGCGGGTTTAGTTTATGCCACTGATGCCAAAATTTCCAACAAGGTAAAAGTCGCAGTTGCTGCTGATGATAAATTTCATTCCCCAATTGTCTATCCGGTAGCAATAATTAAAAGCAGTAAAAATCCTTCTGCTGCCAAAGAATTTGTTCAGTTTCTATCTGGCGGTGAAGTCAAAACTGTACTCAAAAAATATGGTTTTATTGTGCCCGAAGGAAATAAAAAATAATCACACCAATTTGAAAAAAGAATGCGACAGATACATACGGACATACCTTTGTGATGTCTGGCTTTCTTAATTTTGAATTTTGAATTTTGAATTTTGAATTGGTATCACTCTATTTCTTTAGCGATCGCTCTGACAAATTTTAAGAAAGATCCAAGTAATGAATAGCCTTTAAGGGGGAGAATTTAGATGTATGCAAGTTCTTCCAATAGCTAATTTTGAATTAACCGCTTGATTATTGTTAGCCTAAGCCAAGGAGACAAATCCCTAACTTAGGCTACTCATTTAAGAAGCTGTGGACTGTAATTGTTCTAGTCGTGCCAGCACTTCTGAACTGTGAATAGTTGGGTTGACTTTGACAAAAGTCTCGCGCAAGACGCCTTGAGGATCGATGATGAAACTGTGGCGCATAGATAAAAAGCCGAGCCACGAACCGTAAGCTTTGCTCACTGAACCATCAGTGTCAGCCAACAGGGGAAATTTTAGTCCTTCTGAATCACAAAATTTGGCGTGGGAATCAATGTCATCAACACTAACGCCAATTATCTGAGCATTTTTTTCGAGGTATTGGGCTAAGTCTTGCTGAAAACGACGAGCCTCTATAGTACAACCAGAGGTAAAGTCTTTAGGATAAAAATACAGGACTAGCCATTTACCGCGCAAGTCAGAGAGGGAAATTTTGCCATCACCTGTGTTGGTTGGCAAAGTAAACTCAGGTGCGGGTTGATTAATTGCCGGAAGTTTACCACCCATAGCATCAGCAGCAGGGGTAAAATTCAGCCAGCTGATGATAGAAATACAGCTGGCAAATAATATGCTTAAAAAAGTACGGCGGGAAATCATGGTGTAAACCAGAATCACAACTTTACACAAGTTTACAATTCTTGGTTGCGAGAAATCTTATTCTAAGTGAGATTCGGCAGGGGTATCTGTACTTTCGATATATTGACTATCTAGGAGAAAGACACCCCTAGCAAAGCGAATCCCCCAATATCCACCGGGTCTGCGGTCAATGACTATACCTTCTTCGCCCATGTGAATTACATTAGGGGGGCGTAGCATGGGCATAGGTTCAGCAGTTTTGACATAAGCTGGTAGCGCCACAACACGGACTTTACTACCAATTGCGAATTCTTTTGACATTTTAATCAAGCGGAGTTTTGATTAACTCATAACTCAAAACTAGCTTGAAAGTCTACTAAATTAAGCAGGGGAATAAATAGGGAAAGGGAAAGGGGATGAAGTTTTTCCCCTTTCCGCATCTTCTGCAAGAAGTCTATATAATCTATTTTGGGATTGAGATGGGCGAGTACTGCCCACCCCAGAATTATTATTTTTTGAAAGATGATTATTGAGGATTGCCTTGTTGACGGCGTGAAGGAGCATTTTGACGGAATTGCTCTAATTTTTGACGCTGTTCTGCGGTTAAGACTGCTTGAATCTGTTGTTTCTCAGACTCGCGGATTTGTCGCATTTGGGTTTTTTGGGCTTCAGTTAGATTTAAGTCAGCAAAACCACCCTTTCCTCGACGTTGACCGGGTTGCCGTTGATCTGTTTGCCCTTGAGCTTTACGCGCTTGCCATTCAGCTCGCCGTGCTTGTTTCGCTGCCTCTAATTTTGCTTTTTGTTCTGGGGTCAAAACTGCTTCAAATTTGGCGCGGCTATCGCGACGAATCGTCTGAATTTGGGCTTTTTGGGTATCTGTTAGACCCAACTCTTTCCAAGGCCCTCTTTCTTTTTGTGGAGTTTGTGCCAGTAACAAAGGTGAAGGAGAGGCTGTTTGAGCGTGAACAGCAAAGGAGGTTGCAGTTAAAGTGAGAGCGATCGCGGAAGCAACTAGCGATAATGCTTTGAGTTTCATTACTTATCTGGTGGGTTTTTCCTGGTTGGATGCCACCATCATAAGAACTTATCTTCAGCAGTTACATGAGGAGAAAGTCATGGTTTTACCCATGACTTTAGTCATGATTGACAAGAGATAGTTAAGAGGTAGAAGTTAGGAGTTAGGAGTTATAAATTATGAAAATTTTGATTATGATGATTTTATCAGTCATTATTTAGCTGATTACCTAACGGATTTGTTCTTTGAATTTGCTTTTAATTTCTCAATCAAGGAACAAATTATGCGGTGAAAGCATCTGCTAAAATCTTCGGAATTATTCACTTCTAATTCCTAACTTCTAACTCATAACTCATCACTTCTAACTGGAGCAACGCGACTAATGAGTCGTCCAATTGAAATTAAGAAACATCCTTTTCCGTCTCTGCTTTATCTGGAGTGGACATTACTGGCAATCACCGCATTGACAGCTGTTATACCACCTCCGTTACGGCGATTTCGTCCCAAGCCTCTAGAGCTATCAATTTGTGGTGCATTTCCAGACTTGTCAGTTTGTAGTATATTGCCAGAACTATCAATTTATAGTCTGATTATTTTTGCGGCAATGGGCTTAACATTACCCAGAAAGAATCAGACAACTAAGGTAATATATACAGTCATTGAAATTTTATTAATTTTAATCATTGGACTTTTTGGGGAAAGATTTGCTCGGCTTTTTCCTTTTCTATATATAATTTTAGTGACTCGTAGTTGTCTGATTTTTCAGTTAAATGGGCGCTTATTTGTTACAAGTTTGTCATTTGCTTTATTTTTAGTTACTACACAACTAAAATATCAATTATTCAATTTTCAAGCATCGCCGCAGGCACAAGAGCGATATCGATTTTTGATTTTGAATTCGTCGTTAGTATTTGGCTTAAGTTTGGTTTTTGTGTTGTTGATGATGAATGCAGTTTTGTCTGAACGGCAAAGTCGAGAAAAGCTAGCTCTTGCTAACGACAAACTCCGTCAATATGCCATGCAAATTGAAAATCAAGCTACCTTAGAAGAACGTAACCGCATTGCTCGTGAAATTCATGATTCATTAGGACATTCTCTAACTGCTTTAAATCTGCAATTAGAAACTGCTTTAAAACTATGGCAATCTAATCCAGGTAAGGCTGAAACATTTCTTGCAACTGCAAAGGAATTAGGTTCAAAAGCGCTAAAAGATGTTCGTCAGTCTGTTTCTACTATGCGTTCTAATCCATTACAAGAACAATCTTTAGAAGATGCGATCGCTAGTCTTTCAGAAAATTTTTATCGCTTTAATGGGATATTACCAATATATAAAATAAACCTGGAATATTCTCTACCACCTGAAATAAATACTGCGATTTACCGGATTACTCAAGAATCTTTAACTAATATATCTAAATATGCGTATGCCACAGAGGTAAAATTGGAACTCACTACGACTAAAGGCAATTTGCAATTGATAATTCAAGATAATGGTAAAGGTTTTGATGTCGGGCAAAATACAACTGGTTTTGGACTTCATAGTATGCGCGATCGCACTTTAGCACTTGGGGGTCAGTTTAATATTAATAGCGCTCTTGGCTCTGGCTGCAAAATTACAGTTAATATTCCATTAACAAGGTTAACATAATGATTAAAGTCTTGCTGGTAGATGACCAAAGTTTAATTCGCCAAGGATTAAGAGCGTTATTGGAATTAGAACCAGATTTAGAAATAGTTGGAGAAGCAGAAAACGGCGAACAAGCGATTAATTTAGTTGCAGAATTTCAGCCAGATGTCATATTGCTAGATATCAGAATGCCGATTATGGATGGAGTTGCAGCCACAAAGGAGATTCAAAAACGTTTTGCTAAAACTAAGATTTTAGTACTAACGACTTTTGATGATGATGAATATGTGTCAGCAGCTTTAAAGAATGGAGCTATGGGTTATTTATTGAAAGATACACCATCAGAAGAATTAGCTGTTGCTATTCGTGCCGTTCATAAAGGATATACTCACTTAGGCCCAGGTATAGTTAAAAAGCTGTTGACTCAATTTTCTCCTGTTGCACCAACTCATTCGCCGCCTGTACCATCTAATTTAACTGAACTTACCCCTAGAGAAAAAGAGGTTTTACGGTTAATTGCTACAGGCGCTAGTAACCGAGAAATTGCTCAGGGACTCTACATTTCTGAGGGGACGGTGAAAAATCATGTTACGAATATTTTAAACAGGTTGAATCTGCGCGATCGCACTCAAGCAGCGATTTGGGCAAATACATATTTATCGTATTTGAATGAACCTAGTTAAATAATTCGTAATTCGTAATTCGTAATTCGTAATTCGTAATTCGTAATTTTAAGCTCTATAGTAGTTCTATTTTAGTGTTGAAAATTGCAACTCGTAGATTCCCGACTTTAAATAAGTCAGGAATCTAAATTCAAATTATTTAAATAATTCCAAACATTCATTTTTTAAAATGTATTTTGTGACTTTGATTTTCTGAGATGACTTATCGATTACCTCTTCGCAAGATATATTAATTTGTGATTGATTTACAGTAATTAAATCTTGAATTGAAGCACCATATATAATTTCTGATAAACCACTCCAAACACAAGCTGTTGCACACATCGGACAAGGTTCGCCAGTTGTATATATGCTATAACCTTCTAAAGAGGGGTTTTTCAGTTTAGCTGTTAAATTACGAATAGCATTGATTTCTGCATGGGCTGATGGATCGTTGTCTCTCTTTACAGTATTATGAGCTATGGCAACGATTTCGTTATCTTTAACAATCACTGCACCGTAGGGTGCATCGCCTTTTTTTGCTTCTGCCAATGCTAAACGCATAAAAGATTCTGGGTTCATATAAGCTGAGGTTAACATAAGGATAATGGTTAATCATATCGTATTTCTAATGTTATAACTGGGAATTAAGATGTTTTAATGGTCGAATATGTTACTGAGCAGACAAGAAACAGAGTTTTACTTAGAAGACCTAGAAACACCAATAGGTAAAGCAATTAATTTAACCCTTGCCTCTTTGGTGCTAATATCATCAGGAATTTTTGTGGCAGAAACATATAATATTCCTGATGATATGCGGTTTCAGTTAAATGTAGCTGATACTGCGATCGTCATCATCTTCGCTGTGGAATATTTGCTTCGCCTGTGGAGTGCGGAAAACAAAATTAAGTATATTTTTAGCTTTTATTCGATTATTGACTTAATGGCGATTCTGCCATTTTTTCTCGGTATGGTAGATATTAGCTTTATCCGACTATTACGATGGTTTCGGATTTTACGATTAATTAGATTTATAGATAGAAAGTTTTTATTCGCTAGTATCAGCAGTGAAGATGGGATGATTTTTGCGCGAATATTATTTACATTATTTGCAATTGTTTTTATTTATTCTGGCTTAATTTATCAAGTCGAGCATCCGGTTAATCCTGAAAATTACGGTACATTTTTGGATGCATTTTACTTCTCTGTTGTCACAATGACAACTGTAGGATTTGGTGACGTTATTCCAATTTCGGAATCAGGACGTTTGCTAACAGTATTGATGATTTTTACCGGAATTGCATTGATTCCTTGGCAAGTGGGGGATTTAATTAAGCAAGTAGTGAAAACTGCTAATCAGGTAGAAATAGTTTGTTCGGGTTGTGGTTTAGCTTTCCATGATGTAAATGCTGGGTTTTGTCAGAGGTGCGGGACTAAGTTACCTAGTCGCAGGATTGATTAAACATCTGGTGAAATTAAATATCTATTATCCACGATCCTTGGAGAGATGTAGCACTGCTACGTCTCTCCATTCTTTTTAACTCCTATTAGGATATCTCCCTTGATGAAAACCCAGGTTGAGTTTAAGGTGTCGTCTGCGGTGGATTGGGGGAATTAGGAAATGGAAGAGTTGGTACAATTACAGGTACAGGCTTTGTTTTTTCGCCTTGCAGTTGAATTTGGGCTTGATTGCGGCCCTCTATTGCTTGTTGGTAGTTAGGGTTGTATTTTATTGCTCGATCGTAAGAAGCGATCGCATCTTGAAACCGTTTCAAATTTAATAGAGCATTGCCTCTACTATACCAGCTTTCGGAATGGTCTGGTTTATAACGAACTGCCTTATTATAAGACGCGATCGCATCTTCGTATTTCTGCAATATGTATTGTGAATTTCCCAAATTATACCAGAGTTGATAGTCATTTTGCTTAATTGTTGCCGCTTTATTATAAGCTTTTATTGCTTCTTCATAGCGTTGGTTTTGATGCAGCGACCATCCCAAATTATACCATGCTTGATAGTTTTTAGGACTGTATTTAATTACTTGATTAAAAGATTCAATCGCGTCTGGATAACGTCGTAAATTCAGCAGTATATTACCTCTAGATAACCAAGCTTGGTAATAATCTGGCTGATATTGCACCGATTTATCATAAGCTGTAAATGCATCTTGATAGCGTTTTAAATTGACTAGTGCATTCCCCAAATTATACCAGGCTTGCTCGTAATCTGGTTTTAAATCTACGACTTTTTGATAAGCGGCGATCGCTTCTTCATATTGCCTAGAATTCTGCAAAGCTAATCCTTTTTTATACCAAGCTTCGTAATTATCTGGTTTGAGTTCAATTGCCTTTTCATAAGACTTAATTGCCTGGTCATATTGGTTTAAATTGCTGAAAGCTTCACCCCTAGCATTCCAGACTTCTGAGTTGTCATTCTTTAATTCTAAGGCTTTGTCAAAAGAGGCGATCGCTTCTTGATATCGCTGTAAATTTCCCAATACAGTACCACGTCCAATCCAAGCATCTAAATAATCTGGCTGAATTTGAATTGCTTTATCATACGCCACTAATGCGTCTTTGTATTTTCTTAATTTATTTAGTGTTTTGCCTTGACCATTCCAAGCTTGAGCATAATCTGGTCTAAGATTAACGGCTTTTTCATATACTTCTAGCGCGTCTTGATAGCGTTGTAAATCAAAAAACGTATTTCCTTGTTTAGATAACTCTATAGCATTATTTGAATTAATGTAATGCCAAATAAATATTGATGCTATTACCCCAACAGCAAAGAAAAATATTGTTAGTAAAATTTTACCTAAAATACCTTTTTTTGGTTCAGGTTTGTTGATATTTTTTGGTGGAGAAGGAGTTAACGCTATTGTTTGAACAGATGGTCGTGTTACCTCCTTCAGCGCTTGTAATGCCACCGTTGCCGAAGGATAGCGTTGCCGAAAGTCGTAGCACACCATTCTATCTAAGAATTGAGCAAATTCTGGTGTTACCGTGGCTTTATCGTGCCAGATAATTTCATTAGTCTCAGCATCTTTTACTATTTCCTCTGGTGATAATCCAGTGAGAGCTTGAATAGCAATTATTCCCGCAGCATAGATATCACTGCTTAATTTTGGCGTACCATGAGCTTGTTCGCTAGGAATATATCCCGGCGTACCGATAGCTACTGTTGCAAGAGTTTGACCTTGGGGAGTAATAACTTGAGTCGCAATTTGTTTAACTGCACCAAAATCAATTAAAATTAGTTTGCCATCTGGTTGGCGTCTAAGAATATTGTGAGGATTGACATCACGATGAATTACATTCTGTTGATGGACAAATTCTAAGATTGTCAAAAGTTCTTGTAAAAGTGAAATGACTTCTTCTTGACTGAGGATTTTATCTGATGTTAATTCTTTACTCAGGTCATGACCTTCGATCAATTCCTGTACAAGATAGAATTCGGCATTTTCCTCAAAGTAAGCTAAAAGTTGGGGAATGCGATCGTGAGTTCCTAATTTATACAGAACTTGTGCTTCCGTATCAAATAAACGCCTAGCTGTTTCCAAAGTTACCGGATCGCTTGCCTGGGGTTTGAGTTTTTTCACAACACATAGAGGTGAACCAGGTAATTGGGTATCACAAGCCACAAAAGTTTCACCAAAACCCCCACCTCCCAAGTTACTAATAATTTGGTATCTTCCTACAAGTGTGTTTCCTAGCATCTTGTTTGCCTAGTTAAGTGCGATGCGATCTGATTTCAATCTTGCCACACGTTAAGGAGAAGTGAGGCAGGGGAGCAGGGGAGGCAGGGGAGCAGAGGAGTAATGAGTAATGAGTAATGAGTTGGAGCAGAGGAGAAATCAATTCAAAATTCAAAATTCAAAATTGAAGATTCAATCCCCATACTCAATGCCCAATGCCCAATGCCCAATGCCCAATGCCCAATGATAAATGATAAATGACAAATGACAAATGACAAATATATATGATTCCTATTAGTGATAACATTCGTTGTCGAAATAAACCAATTATTAATTACTGGTTGATTGCCATTAACCTGGTTATATTTTTATGGGAACTTCAACTAGAGTTTAGCGGTCAATTAGGCTATTTTGTGAATACTTGGGGTGTGATTCCAGCGCAGATTAGTGGAGCAGTTACCAATGCTCTTTTTCTCAACTCTGCTGCTTGGATAGTTGTTATTTGGCGGCTATTTACCCTATTTTTTGGGATATTTCTGCACGGCAGTTTTAGTCAAATATTAGGAAATTTACTATTTTTGTGGGTTTTTGGGAAAACTGTAGAAAATCTTCTAGGACACAGACGCTATCTAGGATTTTATCTGGCTGCTGGGATAGTGACAGGTGTAATACAAATTCTGCTTGAACCGAGTTTGACAGTTCCATTGATTGGGGCAAATGGTGCGATCGCTGCTATTTTAGGAGTATACGTTATGAAGTTTCCTAAAGCTACAATTGACACTGTTTTGCCGCTAATAATCTTGTATATCCCGATCCAATTACCAGCCCTTTTCTATATATTTTGGTGGTTTGTACAACAATTATTTTATGGTATTGGCAGTTTAAATATTCCTCCTGTTGGCGTAAATCAATCGGGTGTTGTCGTCTTAGGGCAGGTTGTGGCATTATTGATTGGTGCAGCTTTCATCCGATTAAAGAAATAAATTTGAATTTAGCTATCTAGCTATTATTTCTAGGGTGGGCACTATTAACTGACTAGTGTCGCAAAGCTCAATTTTGATATTTTTGGCAATGCTTACCCTACAGTTATTGAAACTCATATATACCTTTCGACTGAAATATATAAATTTTTTTGCTTAATCAAGCATAATTAATCAAACGCTTACGCTGTTGGATGAAATTTTAATTTTTATTTAATTATTTAATTCCGCCTTGCGGTACTAGGAAAAACCTACTCTTCAAGTCGATATTGTTAAATATTAGCGGTGTACAATATGCAAAATGCCGATCAAATTAACTTTCAACTTACTGATGAATTAGTAGTGTTGCGGCAGCGGGTAGCTGAGTTAGAGCAATCAGAGATATTTTATCAACAAAGACAAGCAGCACTTGAAGAACAATTAACAGAACTAAAAAGAAAGCTGGCAGTAGAAGTAGAAAAGCCTTATATTAAAGTTAAAGAAACATCTGTGCATCTGCCAACAGAGGTAGAAGTAATTTTAGAGCAACTTCAACAAGAAAGTGCGGCGCGTCAGCAGCTAGAAGTATTTCTTAGAGAGAGTGAAGAACGGCTGAGGCTGACTCTAGAGGTATCGCAGATGGGCTTGTGGGATTGGAATATTGTTACCAATCAAGTCATTTGGTCGGAAAATTATGAATTGCTTTTTGGTCTACATCCAAGTAGTTTTGATAGCCCTTATGAGACATTTAAAAAATGCGTTCATCCTGAAGATAGCCAATCTGTGATGCAAGCGATCGCCCACGCTTTCACTCAAAAAACTGACTACGATGATGAATTTCGCATAGTTCGCTCAGACCAAAGTACACATTGGATTTCTGCAAACGGAAAATTTATCTATAACGCTCAAGGGCAAGCGGTGCGAATGCTCGGCGTTTGTATGGAAACTACTGTGTGTCAGCAAGCAAAAGAAAGTACTCGCGAACTGACATCACAAGTCCAAGAGCAGGCAAATATTTTAAATGCCATCCTCACTGCCTCAGTCGATCATATTTATATCTTTAATCGCCAAGGTTGTTATCAGTATGTTAGCCGTGATGGAGCAACTATACTAGATTTAAATCCTCAAGATATTATCGGCAAAACTTTGCCAGAAATGGATTTCCCCACCGACTTAATAACCCAGGTAGAGAATCAACGACTTGCTGTAATGAAAACTGGGCAACCGATTAAAGATGAGTGTAAATATGTTAGCGCCGATGGGTTACATTATTATGAATATATCCTTACACCATTACGGAATTTAAACCAAACTATTGAAGGCGTAATCACTGTTGCTCGTGATATTACCGAACACAAACGGGCAGAAAAAATTTTACGTGAAAGTGAAGCGCGATTTCGGCGTTTGTTTGAATCTAACTTGATTGGGGTCGCTTTTTGGAACGTGCATGGCTTCGTGATTGATGCCAATGATGCCTTTCTGCAACTAGCTGGTTACACTCGTGATGAGTTTGCTATTCTAGGCAGAATTAATTGGAAAGAACTTACTCCTGTTGAGTATCAAGATTTAGACGATCGCGCCTTTTTGGAGGTGCAAACCACTGGAGTTTCCAAAATTTATGAAAAAGAATATATCCACCGCAACGGTAAGCGAGTACCCATTGTTTTAGGAATAGCTTTGCTGAATGATTCCCAAGAACATGGTGTTGCTTTTGTACTGGACATCACCGAGCGCAAATTGGCTGAACAAGAATGCGATCGCCTACTTGAGCGCGAAAAGACAGCACGACAACAAGCAGAAATCGCCAACAAAATTAAAGATGAATTTCTGGCGGTTCTCTCCCATGAACTGCGAACCCCACTCAACTCCATTCTGGGATGGTCAAAAATGCTGCGGACTCGGAAGTTTGATGAAAAAACTACTCATCACGCCTTAGAAACCATTGAACGCAACGCCAAGTTACAAACCCAGCTAATTGAAGATTTGTTGGATGTGTCACGCATTCTCCAAGGAAAATTAAATTTGAATATCTGTCCTGTCAGCTTGGTAATGGTAGTTGAAGCAGCACTAGAAACGGTAAAACTAGCAGCACAAGCCAAGTCAATTCAAATTCAGACCTTATTTGATGCCAATTTGGGACAAGTGATGGGCGACCCCAATCGACTGCAACAAGTTGTGTGGAACTTACTTTCTAATGCGGTAAAATTTACACCAACAGGAGGACGAGTAGAAATTCGACTCATGGAAGCTGGTAATCAGGCTCAAATTCAGGTTAGCGATACAGGTAAGGGAATTAGCCTAGACTTTTTGCCTTATGTATTCGATTACTTTCGTCAAGCTGATGGCACAAGTACACGCACATTTGGTGGACTAGGTTTAGGACTAGCGATCGTGCGTAAGGTTGTAGAAATGCATGGGGGAAATGTTCAAGCCGAAAGTCTTGGAGAAGGATTGGGTGCAACCTTCACTGTCGAGTTACCGCTTTTGGTGAGAAGCGAACAGGTTTGGGGCGAAAAGAATCAGTCTTCATATTCAGAGCCGGAATCCTCGCTGCTTGCAGACACTCAAGTTTTGGTAGTGGACGATGAACCAGATATCCGCGATTTAGTTACCTTTATTTTACAAGACTACGGCGTGCAAGTAACCGCCGTATCATCAGCACAGGAAGCACTACAAGCGCTATCTGAGTCGATACCAGATGTTTTAATTAGTGATATTGGAATGCCAAAAACAGACGGTTATATGCTGATGCGGGAAGTGCGATCGCGATCCCCTGAACAAGGAGGAAACGTACCCGCGATCGCTCTGACAGCTTATGCTGGGGAAATGAATCAACAGCAAGCATTAGCCGCAGGATTTCAAATGCATATTTCTAAACCAGTAGATCCAGATGTATTGGTACAAGCGATCGCTGATTTGATAAAGTAGTCATTGGTCATTGGTCATTGGTCATTAGTCATTGTTTTTTGGTACATACGGAGTGTTTGGTTGCAGAAAAAAACTTCTGTTGAGCAAATCATGAAAGAAGCCTTAACTTTGCCGAGTGCAGCGAGAGCATTGTTGGCAGAAAAGCTGATTGAAAGTCTTGAATTTGATGTAGACGAAACACTTCAAACACTGTGGACAGATGAAGCCAAGAAGCGTAGAGATGAAGTTCGTAGCGGTGCAGTTTCACCCATTCCTGGAGAGGAAGCGTTAGCTAGAGTAAGACAACTTTTGGAGTAGCAATCGCTGTAATATAAGCCAAGCTGATATAAATAAACGGCCGAAAGTTGTGACTCGCTAGGCTGTTGTTGACCAAGACATTCGTTAACAATACAAGCCGATGCAATCGCATTGTCAGTCGAAACAATAGACCTCTTGCATAAATCAAAAATAAGAAAGAACCCCACCCCGCCAAAGCTACGCTTTGTCTCCCTTCCCGAAGAGCAGGGAGGGGTTGGGGGTGGGGTGTTAGAGATTTTTGCAAGAGGTCTAATAATTTGCTGGTACTACTTTTTTCTACGGCGACGGACTGTATAGGAGTGTGAGCTACCGCTACCTCCAGAAACGAGTGAGTCACAGGCTGTCCCATTACCATCTCTATCCAGTTGTGGGTTAGATGGCAGGGCTTTTTGCGCCTCCTCTTGGGTGGCAAAGCTGTCACACTTGCTACCTGTTGGAATGTTTGTGGTAACTTGTGGCTGATCTTGCACCTCAGCCGTCTCGTCAGGATTGGAAAACGCCAAGCAAGATACGGATTTGTCTTTATAGTTAACACATACATCTTTTCCTGATTCCGGTGCAATAGTGTAATCTCTCCACATGACTTTTTCAAAGCCTGATTCAGCTTGCAACTCTAGTACTGATGGGTTGCTGTCACCGTTTGCGCCAGTGACAACGGAAACCGATTCAGGTTTAATTAAATCGGTTTTGATGTACTGGCAGGTCGTGTACAGTGCGATACTGGCTCCGTTAATTGGGAGATAAGCATCTGTGTTACACACGCTAGGGTCAAAAGCGACGAATGCAGGTGTTTCTATGGGTGTTGGAGTTGGTGTTACCTGCTGTTTTGGTGTAGAAATTGGTGACGGCTTCACCTCCTGTTTTGCTACATCTGCGGCTGGTAATTTTACCTCTTGGGCAGGCGCTAGCTGTACTTCAGTTTTTAGTTTTGTCGCTGGTGCGATTACCACTGCTGGCTGAGGTTTTGGAACAAAGACGATCATTCCAACAAAGGAAAGCACAAACGCGGACAGATAAACTTCAGAGCTTTTACGCCGAGTGCGTTTTTCTCCACGAAGCACCAGTTTTGGACTAATCAACCCAACTCCAAAGGCAATAAACGAAGTGATGTTAATTAGGCAAAGCAAGCCAAACATAAAATGACATCTCACTCATAATTGATGATCTGTCATAACAAATACTTCGGAGCTTCCGTGTGATTTCAAACATGGAGATACGGTGAAGAGGCAGTGTTGTTTTCACCTTTATTTAGTAAGGTAATCAAAAAACGCGATCGCTCAGGAACACTACTAAAGGTACTAGTTATCCCTTTGAGAATCGCTATAAGATGACAAAAAGGGTCTTCTAGATTTGGATGAAAATGACTGAGCAACGTGATGCTGATTTACCATCAACTGATTCTCAGCAATTGAGCGAACCGACCGACAAAACAATTATCAAGTCGGCCGATAATTCCTGGACAAATCAGATTGCTGGCGTATGGAACAAAGCAACAACACGTCTAACACAACACCTACCCGTAGAACAACTGGCACAGACAGTTGTCGAATGGTTTAGTGTGAGCGATACTCAGGTTGCAGAGATTTTAGAAAAAATCCGAGCCGAACTGCCAACCACAGAAGCCCTCTTAATTGGTAAACCCCAAGCCGGAAAAAGTTCCATTGTACGGGGATTGACGGGAGTTTCTGCTGAAATTATCGGTCAAGGATTTCGCCCACACACGCAACACACCCAGCGCTATGCCTATCCTTCCAATGACCTACCGCTACTGATTTTTACTGATACAGTGGGGCTGGGTGATGTCAAACAAGATACTCAAAAAATTATTCAGGAGTTAGTTGGCGATTTACAACAGGAAACTCGTTCCGCCAGAATCCTACTTTTGACGGTTAAAATTAATGACTTTGCAACTGATACCCTACGACAAATTGCTCAACAACTGCGCCAGAAGTATCCAGACATTCCCTGTCTGCTGGTAGTTACCTGTTTGCACGAAGTTTATCCTGGCGATACCGTCGATCATCCCGCCTATCCGCCAGATTATCAAGAAGTCAACCGCGCATTTGCCGCAATCCAACAAGCCTTCGCAGGAATAACAGATCGCTCTGTACTGATTGACTTTACCTTAGAAGAAGATGGCTACACTCAAGTATTTTATGGCTTAGAAGCACTGCGAGATTCTTTAGCAGAACTACTCCCACAAGCAGAAGCCCAAGCGATTTATCAGCTATTAGATCGAGAAGAAGTTGGCAAGCAAATTGGCAACCTTTACCGAGATACTGCACGCCGTTATATTTTGCCATTTGCGATCATGTCTGCAACTCTGGCTGCCGTACCTCTACCATTTGCCACAATGCCCGTACTGACTGCTTTGCAAGTATCAATGGTGGGACTGTTGGGTAAATTATATGGGCAGACAGTTACTCCATCTCAGGCGGGAGGCGTTGTGAGTGCGATCGCAGGTGGTTTTTTAGCACAGGCAATTGCACGAGAGTTAATTAAATTTATCCCAGGTTTTGGGAGTGCGATCGCCGCTTCTTGGGCAGCCGCCTATACTTGGGCACTAGGCGAAGCTGCCTGTGTTTACTTTGGCGATCTCATGGGAGGCAAGAAACCCGATCCCCAAAAAATTCAGTTAGTGATGCAAGAAGCATTTAAAGCCGCGCAAGAACGGTTTAAGGGAATCAAACGTTAATACTCAAGAATCCCTTTCACAAATGAGAAAAGATAAAGCACCTGTTGCCAATCAGTTAAAATTCTCAAAATATTTTTCATGAAAATGATAATTGTATATGAGGAGAAGGCGAGTAACGCTCGTCTGCTTTTGATGAGAGATTATCTGTCTGTAGGGAAGCAATAAAATCATGCAAGACCGAACTTGGCAGCCACCAGGATTTCTTCAACTCAATGGTCAATTTGTAACACTCAGACCCCTGATTCCAGAAAGGGATGTGGAAACCTTGTATGTAGCTTCACACGGCACTCCTGAAAAAGAAGCTGTATGGAATTATCTACCATACGGCCCATTTGATAGCCCTTCCACGATGAAAGACTGGATGGAAAAAAACATAGTAAGTAAATCCTCCGACCCTCTTGCTTGGACAGTCTTTGAAAACTCAGCAAATATTCAGGTAGGCATTGTGGCATTAGGAAGTATCTCACCAAATCATGGTCGTGCTGAAATCTGTAATGTCTGGTTTACTCCCGCAGTCCACAAAAGTAAAGTTAATACAGAATCACAGTTTTTGCTACTTCAGCATCTTTTTGATCGTCATTCTTATCGTCGAGTTGAGTGGAGATGTAATTCCCTCAACCATGCGAGTCGAACTACCGCTACCAGAATGGGATTTATTTATGAAGGTCGTTTTCGACAACACATGTTTGTTCGTGGAAAAAACAGAGATACTGATTGGTTCGCAATGACAGATAAAGAATGGTCGCGCTGTAAAAGCAATTTTGAAAAATGGCTTTATTCGCACGAAAATGTTTCATTAATGGAACTAAACAATAGCTAATTTCACATTCTTTAACACAGCAGTTACTAAAAATCTCTTACAACTTCTCCTTTGCTGCTGGCACGATGCCAAACTTATTTAAACCTGCATCGATTTCCCTAAGTGCTTTAAAATCCTCCTCTGGTAAAGGATAGCTGCTACTGCCGATGAAACCTCCACTGAAAGCAGGCTGCTTTTCTAAAAAAGAGAAAGCTTGGCGAAACTGATGCGGTTTAGCTTTAATTGGTGAATCAAAGTGGCAGGGAATTATCCACTCGAAGTCCCAACTTGCAACTTTATCAGCCCAGTCAATGGTTTCTTGTGGTGCGCGATTGAGAATCAACGTTTGTAAAATTGGTGCGACAAATAAACGCCCATCACCTCGCAGGGCATCAAACGATCGCTGCCAATCTGACTGCCATTTAAAGGGATACAATCCAAAATAAGCTTTTTTTGAGCGTTCTGGGGCTTTCAAAGAATCTTGCAAGACCTGACTCCATCGGCGTATATCTAATGCCTGTGGTTGAAAGTATAAAGCAAACAGACAAATACGCTGCCAACCTTTACGGCGATTTACCTGACTATCTGCAACAATCTCAGAAGCATAATCCTTGGCATGGAATAATAAAGGATATGAATCTAAGAGAACGATCGCAGGTGGATCTTCTGGGATCGAAAGTACAGAATCCGTGACTAAAAGAGTATGCGATCGCTTGTGGAAAAAAGCAACTTCTGCAAACCTTCCAGGCCCAAGACCTATGGGGCCCAGCATTGCATAATCAAACTCGTCAGCAAAAGGTGTTTTGCTACTATCTTCTGGAAGTACTTGAGTTCGTTTTGGGGGTAAGCCAAGCCAGCTAAGGGGCAGATTTAGCGGGAAACTCCACTGATGGGGAGCTACAAACACCTGTGCAGTCGGAAAGTATCTGGCGAAGGGGCCAACGAAGACCTTGTGTTCTATACCAGAGATAGTTGGCAGAATGATGTACTTAATCTCGCCATATTTCACCACCAACTCATTCACAAGTCTGATGCACTCTAGCGTTGGTGCAACAGGCGCATAGACGAGAAGACCCCCGGTTTCCAGCCTCACAACAGTCATGCGAATCGGCACAACAACGTAGAAAATGCCTTGAATCTGGTCAAAATTCCAGATTGTGTCTTTAAGCACTTCTTGACGAATTGTCTGCCGCCTACCGTAGGGGTAGAGTGGCACAACAGGCCATAATCCCCAGGAAAAATCCTTTGGATAAATCTGTTGTGTATTGACTATGCGTTCATCAGCCACTCTGCAATCCCCTCCAAATTCCCAATACTCAAATTGTTTTTATTTGCTCTCCACGAAGTTGGAGTTTAGCAAATTGTTGAGATAATAATACCAATTTGTAATTCGTACTACTCTCCAAAGGCAAGAAGCAAGCTACGTAAGTAGTAATTCGTAATTAAGAGGAGTTAGATTTCATCTGGATTTTCAGCTTTGAATCTGTATGTCTTTTTGCAAATGATATAACCTAGCTCAATACTTGTTGGGTTTTGGGGAAAAGGGAAAGAAAAAACCTTTACCCTTTTCCCTTTAACCTTTCCTCATGCTGCCCTACTGGCTATTTGTATCAACCTGAAAGTGAAATAGTATTACCAAAGGGAGATGCCAAGGCACTGAGATTCTTTTTATGCGTCCTCATAAAGGATTGGTATCAGTCCTAAAAACAATTAATTGGAGAATAACGTGAAAATAGCGATTATTGCTAAAACATTAATTACATCTATAGGTTTATTAACTTTGTTTGCCCCAAGTCAAGCATCGGCTCAACTGATACCGCAACCTTGGGTTTCAGTCGGTGGAAAAGATGGTGACATAACTTATGCTGTCGGAGCTAGGGCTTTGAATTTCGGGGTTGAAGTGGGAACTGGCGCTGATGGTGCTACGGGAGTCGATGTTTTAAAATTTATCAATTTACCTGTAATTTCACCTTATGTAGGAATTGGACTTTATTCAGAGGATAAAGGCGTTGCAGTTTCAGGTGGCGTTCAGGTAGGTGCTACTAATAACGTTTTTGTTGGCGCTGGTTACAATTCTATTCGCGGCTTTAACGGGCAACTGGGAATAAGATTTTAACTAATTCGTAATTCGTAATTCGTAATGACGTTCGCACAGTATCTCCGAGAGAGCGTCATTATCAATTGCGAATTCATTATGCAGGGGGAGTAATTGAAGTTGAGATTAGTTCTCTAACATGCTCTGCGGAATCTTGTTGTAATGCCGATGCCACGATCGCTTCACTTTCAACTAAACTTAAGCGAGCGATCGCCTGTTTCACTCCAGGTATACTTTGGGGATTTACGCTCAATTCATCCAACCCTAAACCTAATAAAATTGGTGTTGCTAAAGTATCTGCTGCCAATTCTCCACATAATCCTACCGAAATTCCCGCCGCATGGGCAGCTTGGACAGTTTGCTGCACCATTCGCAATATGGCTGGATGTAGTGCATCAACCAAATTTGCCACGCTGGGATTAGTGCGATCGCTAGCCATGACGTACTGACTCAGATCGTTAGTCCCGATACTAAAGAAGTCTACTTCCGCAGCTAATCGATCGGCAATCGCTACTGCTGACGGAACCTCCACCATAATTCCTACTTTCATCGCGACATCAAATGCGATACCAGCTTGATTTAGTTCAGCCTGCACTTCACCCAAAATTACCTTAGCTGCACGTACTTCAGTTACAGTCGCAATCATCGGCAACATGATCTTAATTTGGTGTCCGACACTAGCTCTCAAAATTGCCCGTAACTGAGTTTTGAAGAGTTCGGGACGATCTAAACAGAAACGAATTCCCCGCCAACCTAAAAAAGGGTTAGCTTCTCTTAACCCTAGTTTTATATAGGGAAGCGGCTTATCACCACCGACATCTAAGGTACGAATAATCAGCGGACGATTATCTAAAACTTGAGCGATCGCCTGATAGACTGCTAATTGTTCTTCTTCAGTCGGGGCGCTTGTCCTATCTAAATACAGAAACTCAGTGCGGAGTAGTCCCACACCTTCTGCACCGCTAGCCACCGCAACTTGCACATCATTGATACTACCAATATTGGCGAAGACGCTAACTTGCCGACCATCACGAGTAATCGCTGGCTGATGTGCCGTAGCTCGTGCTTCCTGTTGGGCAGTTTGCCAAGCTTCTTGCTTTGCTGCCAGTAAATCCAAGATGTCTGATTCTGGTTCTACCCAAGCTTTGCCACTTTCACCATCAAGTGCCATCATTGTACCATCTGCCAAGTGCAACACCTGGGCATCCACTCCCACAACTGCCGGAATACCCAACGTCCGGGCGATAATGGCACTGTGAGAAGTTGCACTACCTGAAGTTGTACAAATACCCAACACCTTTGTCGGATCTAGTCCTGCCGTATCTGAGGGAGTTAAATCAGTCGCCACCAAAATCGCTGGTGACTCAAGATGCAGGTTCGCAGGGGCATTTCCAGCCAGTAATCGCAACACTCTTTGCCCAACATCCACAACATCGTCAACTCGCTCTTGCAGATAAGAATCCTCAAGAGCGTGGTAAGAAGTAACTACTTCATCAACTACAGCTTGCCAAGCGGCTTCAGCATTTATATGGTTGTCTAAAATGCGCTGATGAGCCGCTTCTAACAGTACTGGATCTTCTAAAAATAGTAATTGGGCATCAAAGATGGCGGCTTCAGCATCACCAATTTGCAGAGATGCTTGTGAGAAAACTGCTTGAATTTCTTGTTGGGCAGTATTCATCGCTGATTGTAACCGTTGCCACTCTGCATCAGGATCGTTTACGTGGTATTCCGTAATTGTAATGTGAGTGGGTTGATAACGAACAACAGGTGCGATCGCTACTCCACCAGAAGCTGCAATCCCCGAAAGTTCGCCGGAAGTTGTTGGTGTAACTTCATGGTGAAATGCTGCTGGAGACTGCGAAACAACACGATCTTCACCAAAGTTATTGGCAAATAATCCTTGCAATACTGCCAGCGCCTCATCTGCATCAGAACCAGTGGCAGTAATCAGCAGTTCGTGTCCTTGACGCACTCCTAAAGTTGTGACTTGGTTAATACTGTCACCTCTGACTAGCTCAGTATTTCTCGTGAAATTTTGTACCAGAATTTGAGATTGAAATCGGGCTGCGGTTGCCACAAACTGGGCGGCGGGGCGGGCGTGTAATCCTAAGCGATTGCTCACAATCAGCCGAATTTCTCGCGTTGGCAATTCTATATTGGTTGTTATTGGGCTGACAACAGACAACGGCTTAGTAACCACACCTAATTGAGTTGCTTTGGCGAGGAGTGCGCCGCGTGCTTCCGCCATAACTTGGTGAATATCTCTACCAGCCGCCGCCGCTACTACAGCAGCGATCGCTCCTTCTACTAGAGGTGCTTCACACAAATACACTTTCTGCTGCTGTGCTTCTGGCAAAAACTCGATTGCCATTTCTGCACTCAGCAAAGCACTACCCAAATCCATTAACACCAAGACACCATCATCAGAAAAAACAGAAGCGATCGCTTCATAAACCTGAATCGGATCGGTACCCAATGGATTTTCAGGATCTTCAATACCTGCTGCAACAGCAATGGGAACTTGGCCTTGAACCATCTGCGCGGCGAGTTCCCGCACGCCCAAAGCTAGTTGTTTACTGTGAGAAACGATAACAATTGCGATCGCGGCCACACCGTCAACCTTGTTAAGAGGTTTGCGTTTAGCTAGTTATCCATTTCATTTTCCCATTCCGCTAGAATTGCAACTGCCCGAAAATATTCCGGTCTTTCCAGCTAGAAATACGAATAAAATAGCCTTCTTTTACGGAAATACGTGGTTTCCACTCATAAACTCCATCGCTAGCAGTACGGGAAGAAATGTTTTGGATAAGTTTGTTCCCATCGTACAACTTAATCGAGACATCGCCATCAAAATTATCCCGCCACAATATTAAAAAAGGCTGATCTTTCTTTGGAAGTACTTTACCAACTGGTTGAGCGATCAAGATTTTTGGCACAATCTGATTTGTGCTTTTCTTACGGAATCCCAGATAATGAGGTAGATGTCGGAAAGTAGGATTTTCTTGCAGATTAGACAGTTGGGGAACAATAATGTTTCCTTTTTGGGAATTGAACAAATAAGTCGATCTGCCACCGTCAACGGTAATGATATCGCCTTTGACTCCTAATTTACGTAATAAATCGGCTGCCTCATCCAGAGTTGCTTGGTTCACCGTCATAATCAACAAAAGCTCGTCACCTTTAACACCATCTTTGTTCAGAGTACCGATGACTTGATATTTATTCGCTTGGTTTTGGGCTAATACTTTCGCCGGATGATCGCTATATCGGTAAGTAACAATCGCATTCTTGACTATTTTTTGGTTAAGAGGCGCACCACTAGCTTGGTTGTAATCGTTAATGTACGCCTGTTTATCATCCCAGACTAAGGTTTTGAGACGAATATTACGATAATATTTATTTTTTGGTTCTTTGATTGGGCCATAAGGGCTAGTGCCACCAGTGATGACTACACCATTGAGTTTAATCGGAAAGGATAATTGAGTACTAGATTGGTATTGTTCAAAAAAAGAACAATTGATCGTCGAAAAAACGTTGTTTGCGTAAAGTTTTTGATATTCGTCTGTAACATCAGAAAACAACTTATTTTGGAAAAAGGGCTGTAATATTCACCTTCTCCTTGATAATATTTCCCTTCATTTAGACCCATATTATCTACCTCTCCAATAATTTGGTCTATATGCATTTTGCCCAGGTCGATAACTTGTAAGTAGGCTTCGTTACCATTCGTTAATTGTTTTCTATATAAAGCTGCACCGTCTACAGTTTGGAGAGGTTGATAAGAAGATAAAGGGTTGAAAGTTTGGGCAATCCAAAAGCTACTCAGAATCGGCAGCAAAAAAAGCAGCAAATTAATTAGAGCATTCATCGTCTCGCGATCGCAATCCCACAATAAGTTGTTGTTATTACTTTAAGGCTAATGAGTTTTGATGCCTGCGCCCTGAAATACAAAGGACGGGCTTTTGGCCCATCCCACAAAATTAACAAAATTATCTCGCAAATATGCAACGGCGGCGATTAAAATTAAAAACGCAGACATAATCAAATTTAGCCAATAACACCTGCAAACCATCCAGATTCATATCGAAAGTTGAGAAATAAAACTCAACATCTACTCTTTGTTAACAGTAATTGCATTGAACACTATCGTTTGCAAGGTGCTTTTGTAAGCACCTCATAACCCTTGTCGCTTAACGATTAGAGAATTTAATGACGATTAAACAAGCACAAAATTCTTTTCGGTTAGTGACAGTCCAGTAGATAGTTGTGCAAATTTTACCTGAGTAAACCCAGATGCACTGCCGTCTTGGTCAAAGAACAATCCACCTGTAGAATTATCATAAATAAATCGTTGATTGCTTGTCGTTGCAGATGTTCCGATGGTGAACTGAGCATCCGAGAGTGAACCTATTAATAACCCGCCACCAAAACCATTAGCATATACTTGAATCAGTTCATTAGTAGCGTTGAAGTCATAAATAGTGTCAACACCCTCATTGTAATTATAGAAACCAAAGGTATCAGTCCCATCCCCTCCAATTAGGCTGTCATTACCGTTTCCACCTTGGAGGATATCATTGCCATTGCTCCCAACAATATTGTCATCATAGCTCGTACCTGAGATATTTAATTGCTCAATATTGTTGTAGTTAACACGATACATGCCCACCGTAATTGTTCCAGTGTTAGTAGTAGCATTGAATGTCGAAGTGATTCCTCCAGAAGCATAGTTGTAAATGGTCAACAACGAATCATCACCATTACCCCCATCTACCGTTTGAGTCACTAAATTAGACAGGTCAGGATCTAGGGAGTTAATGATTAGATTGAAGGAATCATTGCCATCGCCCCCAGACAGAAGGTTATCACCTGTTGAATTGCTGAAGCTCAACTTGTCGTCACCAGCGCCTCCTTCTAGCGTGTTATTACCAGACGGGCGAGAGTCGGAGTAGTCGTTGGAGTTGTAGCTGTAGTAGTCACCAGAGATATCAAGCTCATCATTGCCATCACCCCCAGAAAGCAGGTTATCGCCTTTTGAACCACCAGCGCTCAAGCGATCGTCACCAGCACCTCCGTTGAGAGTGTTATTGCCTAATGAGCGAGAGTCCGAAGAGTCTGTGGGATTATTCTCGTTGTAGCCGCCAAAAATGGTAAGAGAATCATTGCCATCGCCCCCAGAAAGCAGGTTATCACCTTTTAAACCACCAGCACTCAAGATGTCGTTACCTGCACCTCCGTTGAGAGTGTTGTTGCCTAATGAGCGAGAGTCGGAGATGTAGCCGTAGTTATTCCTGTAGCTGCCAGAAATGTCAAGAGAATCATTGCCATCGCCCCCAGAGAGCAGGTTATCACCTTTTGAACCGCTAGCACTCAACGTGTCGTTACCTGCACCTCCGTTGAGAGTGTTATTGCCTAATGAGCGAGAGTCGAATTTGTCGAATGTGCCACTGAATGTGTCGTTGAATATGCTGCCAGAGATATCAAGAGAATCATTACCATCGTCCCCAAAGAGCAGGTTATCGCCTGTTGAATTGATAGCACTCAAGGTATCGTCACCAATACCTCCGTCAAGGGTGTTATTTCCCGCACCACCTCTGAGCAAGTCATTACCGCTCAACCCGTCGATGATGTCGTCACCCCCCTGACCATTGATGACATCATTAGAGTTGTCAAAACCCGTAATGTTGTTATCGAGGTCATTAAGGAAGGTAACAGTGTTCCTGTTGAACACAGTAGTTTGAGTGGAATCAGCATCAAACACATCAAAACTGTCGCTGATGCTGGTTTGTCCATCAAACAGGATATTGCCAATAGCTGGTCGTGAAGAAGTTGCTGAGAGATTATCCAGGTTTTCTAACTTGAAGTTTTGTAGAATAACTTTCCTGTCATTACCGAAACCTTCAAAGGTAATTTCTAAGTTGTTACCATTTTGAGTTAATTGCAGATTTTGAGCAGTAAAACCTATAAATTGCAAAGTGTCTAAGGAGGCAATTACGGTTGCTGAGGTATTTGAACCTTTACCTATGCCACCGAAATCGGTGATAATATCAGTGTTAGTGCCGTCATAGGAGCTATCGCTCAAGCTATAAATAAATTTGTCATTGCCCGTGCCACCAGTTAGGGTGTCCTTCCCACTCCCACCTGCCAAGATATCATTACCTGCACCGCCAATAATCGTATCTTTGCCATAGCTCCCAAAGAGCGTATCGTTCCCACTATTCCCCAGAATGTTGTCGTCGAAAGCTGTGCCTGAGATATTTAATCGTTCGATATTCTTGTAGTTAACTTGATTTGTGCCCGCCGTAATTGAGCCAATGTTAGTAGTAGCATTGAATGTCGTTGCGATCCCCTTTGTACTATTATTGACATTGGAGATGTAATCAACGGACAATACATCGTCACCCGCTCCCCCATCGATTGTATCTTTGCCACTATTGCCTGTTGAAAGCGTATCGTTGCCACTATTGCCAACAATATTGTCGTCGAAAGCTGTACCTGAGATATTTAATTGTTCGATATTCTTGTAGTTAACCTGATTTGTGCCCGCGGTAATTACTCCCTGGTTTGTAGTCGCATTAAATGTTGTTGCGATCGCCCCTGTAGGATTACTGTACCTGTAATCAACGGACAACAGATCGTCACCTGCTCCTCCATCGATTGTATCTTTGCCATCATACCCCCCAGAGAGCGTATCGTTGGCACTGCTTCCCACAATATTGTCATCATAGGCTGTACCTAAGATATTCAATCGTTCGATATTCTTGTAATTAACCCGATATGTGCCCGCCGTAATTTCTACCTTATTTGTAGTGGCATTGAATGTCGTTGAAATACCCGCTGTAGCGAAACTGTAATCAACGGATAAAAAATCGTCACCTGCTTCCCCATCTATCGTTTGAATTGCTAAATCAGAGGAAGGAGTATCTGAGGATGTGGTGCTTAGATAAAAGGAATCATTGCCATCACCCCCAGAGAACGAGTTATTGCCTGTTGAATAATTAGCAGTCAATGTATCGTCACCAGCACCACCATTAAGGGTGTTATTGCCTGAAGAAAGGTAATAAAACTCTCGACCGCTATAGTTGATAACATCGCCAGATACGGAGAGAGAATCATTACCATCACCCCCAGACAGTAAGTTATTGCCTGTTGAAATGCCAGCATTCAAGGTATCGTTACCAGCACCACCGTTGAGGGTGTTATTGCCTGATGCCTTAAAATTAGGGTCTCCTCTATAAGTTGTAATTCCAGAGGTGGAGAGAGAATCATTGCCATCGCCTCCAGCAAGTAAGTTATTCCCTGATGGAGACTGAGCATTCAAGGTATCGTCACCAGCACCTCCTTCTAGGGTGTTATTACCTGAGGAGGGGTAATAAATGTTAGGGCTGAAGCTGCTATAAGCATTAGAAGTGGAAAGAGAATCATTACCATCGCCCCCAAAAAGTAAGTTATTCCCGGATGTTGC
Organism: Nostoc sp. ChiSLP03a; assembly: GCF_034531215.2. Classification (NCBI taxonomy): domain Bacteria; kingdom Bacillati; phylum Cyanobacteriota; class Cyanophyceae; order Nostocales; family Nostocaceae; genus Nostoc; species Nostoc sp. ChiSLP03a. The sequence continues at coordinate 18,419 of NZ_JAVRBQ020000153.1, read as the reverse complement.
CCCAGCATCCAAGGTATCATCACCAACGCCACCCTTGAGGGTGTTAGCGCCTGTTGAAAATTCAACATCTAAGCGATCGTTACCAGTACCACCAATGAGGGAGTCATTGCCCGCACCACCCACGAGGGAGTGATTACCTGTGGAAGAGTCATTACCTGTACCGCCTATGAGAATATCATTCCCCGCACTACCAATGAGGGAGTCGTTGCCTGCACCACCTCTGAGTGTGTCGTTGCCACTTAAGCCGTCAATGAGGTCATTCCCACCCTGACCATTGATGACATCATTTGAGTTATCAAAGCCATTAACATTATTGTTCAGATCATTAAGAAAAGTGACTGTGTTCTTATTGAAGATAGTGCTTTGAATGGAGTTGGCATTGAACACATCAAAGCTATCTGTGGTGCTAGTTTGTGTATTAAATAAGATATTGCCTAAGTCTACAGTGGCCCCTGTAGATTTGCTCAAGTTTTCCAGGTTTTCCAGGGCAAAGTTTTGCAGGATAACTGAGTTCTCAAAAAACCTTGTATAAGCATCTCCTGCAAAGCTGATTTCCAAATTGTTGCCTTTTTGGGTCAACAACAAATTTTGGGCTATGGCATCAGTGCCCTGGAATTCTAGGGTATCCACTTCGGCAATGACTGCTGCTGTCGGGTTTGTCCCTTTACCTACACCACCAAAATCGGTGACGATCGCAGTATCGTTGTTGTTGCTGTTGTAGTAGTAGACGAATTTATCATTGCCGCTTCCACCAGTTAAGGTGTCTTTGCCACCGTTAGAATATATGATATCGTTGCCTGCAAGACCCTTAATCGTATCCGCTTCATCATAAGTACCCTGTAGGATATTATCACCGTTAGTTCCAATGATATTTGCCATAACTTTTACCTTTCTAAATCATTTTTTTCAGTAATTTCAGTTGTCAATTTGTAGATTGTGCTGTTTAAGGGCGCAAAAATTCACCGAAATCTCCATACTTTATACGTCACCCTTGAAAAACAGTAAATTTCTCGAAAATTTACCCAATTTAAAGGTTTTTACGCATACTTTTTTATCTCAAACTATTTAAGTCTTAAGCACTGTACAAATTAATTAGCGTGTGAATTTGCGAAAACTAGTCATTTCAGGTTTTTTATCATCCTTTTTGAGTAAAAATTACTCTTTTAAGTGCCAAAAAATTCAGCTTCAATACCTAAAATTCTTTCTTCATATTTATTTTTTTTGCCAGCGCCTAAGTCTTACTAGAATATAAAATAATCAACAGTTGACTCTTAATCGAGAAAAAGATTTTGATGCCTTCCTTGTAGGCTGTTATCCGTGGGTGTCTAGCTTGAAAATAGAGAACATCTCAAGAACCTCAAAAGAACTACACAGTCAATATCATACTTAGATGTTTCTACTTAAATACTCATCTTTGCATACTCTTCACATTACTTCCTGAAAAATCTATACACAAGTATTGAGCTTTGTATATTCTTCATATTCTTCTGTGTCTAGGCAATAAGAAAGTAGAACCTAGTAGAGAAATATTTTATAAAGTGATAAAAAATACATATATTTATTTTTGAAGGCTGCGATCGCCTGTGGTTTTTGCTAGCTACGCCTTGGTTAACTTATACTACGATAAGAGCGATCGCCTGCCAATATATATCTGTGCAAGAATCGCTATAGGTTATAAAAATTATCAACGCAGACATAAACAAACTTAACCAAGAATACTGCAAACCATCCGCACTCATGCCGAAAGTTAAGGAACCAAACCCAACATCTACTCTCTGTTTGTACTAATTGCATTGAAAAATCGAATGGGAGGTATTATTTTAAGTATCTCCCATCTGATGCCTAGAGCGATTTTAGAGCGCTAATTTAAGATTAAACAACCACAAAATTCTTTTCGGTTAGTGTCACACTACCCAAAAATTGTGCAAATTTTACCTGAGTAAATTCATCCGCATTGCCATCGGCGTCAAAGTACAATGCACCCGTAATATTGTCATAGATAAATCGTTGATTAATTGTCGTTGCAGATGTTCCGATTGTAAATTGATTAGCGAAAAGTGAACCTACTGAGAACCTTGGAGATGTTTCGATTATAAACGGACTACCGTATGTTAATGATAACGATGACTGCGATAACTCCTTCTCAAAACCAGCAGCCGATATCTGAATTATTTCATTGGTGGCGTTGAAGTCATAAATAGTATCAACACCTTCATTATAACTATTGAAAACAAACGTATCAGTACCAGCTCCTCCATAAAGGCTATCATTACCCTTGCTACCTGTGAGGATATCATTGCCATCATCCCCAGAGAGTAGGTTATTACCTTTTGAACCACCAGCACTCAAACTATCATTACCTGCACCGCCAATAATTGTATCATTGCCACCATTGCCAGAGAGCGTATCGTTGCCACGGTTCCCCACAATGTTGTCATCGAACTCTGTACCTAAGATATTTAATCGTTCGATATTTTTGTAGATAACCGTATACGTGCCTGCGGTAGTTAATCCAGTAATCGATCCAACGTTAGTAGTAGCATTGAATGTTGTTGCGATCCCTCCTGCAATATAATAATGTTCGGAGAATAAAAATAAATCGTCACCCTTACCCCCATCTATCGTATCATTGCCACCACTGCCAGTGGAGAGACTATCGTTACCATCGTTCCCCATAATGTTGTCATCGGACTCTGTACCTAAAATATTTAATCGTTCGATATTCTTGTAGCTAATGCTATACGTGCCCGCCGTAATTAAGCCAATGTTAGTACTGGCATTGAATGTCGAAGTGATTCCTTTGGTAGGAAACCCAAACCTGTAATTGACGGACAACAGGTCATCACCCTTACCGCCATCTATCGTATCTTTGCCACCATAGCCGGTGGAGATTCTATCGTTGCCATCGTTCCCCACAATGTTGTCATCATACTGTGAATCTGAAATATTTAATCGTTCGATATTTTTGTAGCTAACGCTATTAGTGCCCGCCGTAATTGAACCAACGTTAGTACTGGCATTGAATGTCGTTGTAATCGCCCCTGTAGCATTATAGTTGTAATCGACGGACAACAAATCGTCACCCTTACCGCCATCTATCGTATCTTTGCCACCATCGCCTGTGGAGAGCGTATCGTTGCCATCGTTCCCCACAATAAAATCATCGAACTTTGTACCTGAGATATTTAATCGTTCGATATTCTTGTAGTTAACGCTATACTTGCCTGCCGTAATCGATCTAATGTTAGTAGTGGCATTGAATGTTGTTGTGATTCCTCTAGTAGGATCGCCAAAATTGACTGACAATACATTGTTACCCTTACCCCCATCTACCGTTTGTGTCACTAAATCATAGGGGATATAATAATCTACGGATGGGAATCTTAGATAGAAAGAATCATCACCATCGCCCCCGAAGAGCAGATTATCGCCTGTCGAACCGCTAGCATCTAAGGTATCATCACCAGCGCCACCGTTAAGGGTGTTATTGCCAGATGAGACAGAGTTAGTGAAGGTGTCGCCACTTCCACTCTGATTGCCAGAGATGTTAAGAAAATCATTGCCATCGCCCCCAGAGAGCAGATTATCGCCTCTTGAACCGCTAGCACCCAAGGTATCGTCACCAGCGCCACCGTTGAGGGTGTTATTGCCAGATGAGACAGAGTTAGTGGAGGTGTAGTAGTACACGCCGCCATTTCCAGACTCATAGCCAGAGATGTCAAGATAATCATTACCATCGCCCCCAGAAAGCAGGTTATCGCCCTTTGAACCCCTAGTACTCAAGGTATCGTTACCAGCACCACCGTTGAGGGTATTATTACCTAACAAGAGAAGATCGTATGCGTACAAGGGGCCGGAGTCGTACTGGTAGCCAGAGGCAAAGAGAAAATCATTGCCATCGCCCCCAAAGAGCAAATTATCGCCTAGTGAATAGTCAACATTCAAGGTATCATTACCAGCACCACCGTTGAGAGTATTATTGCCCGCACCACCCCTCAAAAGATCGTTGCCACTTTTGCCATCAATGATGTCATCACCCCCTTGACCATTAATCACATCATCTGAGTTGTCAAAGCCGTTAACATTATTGTCGAGGTCATTAAGAAAGGTGACAGTGTTCTTTTTGAAGATAGTGCTTTGGGTAGAGTTGGCATTGAAGACATCAAAGCTATCTGTGATGGTAGTTTGCCCATAAAAAAGAATATTGCCCACGTCTACAGTGGCTCCTGTAGATAAGCTTAGGTTATCCAGGTTTTCCAGAGCGAAGTTTTCCAGGATGAGTTTGCGACTACCAAACACCCCAGAAAAGGTGATTTCCAGATTGTTGCCATTCTGAGTCAACAGCAGATTTTTGGCAGTCAAGCCTACACCTTGAAATGTTAGGGTGTCTACTTCCGCAATGACTGCTGCTGTCGGGTTTGTCCCTTTACCTACGGCACTGAAATCAGCAATCTTACTATTGTCGTAAAGGAAAGAATTGTAAACAAATTTATCTTTACCACCGCCACCTGTGAAGATATTTTTGCCATTGCCATCTATGAGGATATCATCGCCATTACCACCGTTGAGGGTATTATTACCAAAAGCGCCAGAAACGGAAAGAGAATCATTGCCATCGCCCCCAAAGAGCAGGTTATCGGCTGGTGAATTGCTAGCATCCAAGGTATCTTCACCAGTACCACCGTTAAGGGTGTTTTTGTCAGCCGAGTCTTGTTGCGGGAAGGAGTATTGCTGATCGGGAGAGGAGCTAGAGACGGAGAGAAAATCATTGCCATCGCCCCCATTCAGTAGCTTATCGCCTGATGAATCGCTACCACTCAAGGTATCGTCACCAGCACTACCAATGAGAGTATCATTTCCTGCTACACCACCCCTCAAAACGTCATTGCCACCTTTACCGTCAATGATGTCATCACCTCCTTGACCATTAATCACATCATCTGAGTTGTCAAAGCCATTGACATTGTTGTCGAGGTCGTTAAGGAAGGTGACTGTGTTCTTGTTAAAGATAGTGCTTTGGGTAGAGTCGGCATTGAAGACATCAAAGCTGTCTGTGATACTAGTTTGCCCATCAAACACGATATTGCCAACCTGGGCTAAATTGTCTAGGTTTTCCAGGGCAAAGTTTTGCAAGACTACTTTGACACCACCTTTCCCTTCAAAGGTGATTTCTAAATTTTTACCATTTTGAGTTAATTGCAAATTTCTGGCAGTGAATTGCTCATCTCCTGTAAATTGCAAGGTATCTGCTTCAGCAATTACCGATGCTAAGGGGTTTGAGTTTTTACCAATGCCACCGAAATCAGTGATGGTAATGATACCAGAAGCGCCCTTGCCGCCAGCGTAAACAAATTTATCCTTGCCGCCGCCACCAGTTGTCAAGTCATTAACATAACTAATTACCTTATCGTAATAAAAGGTGTCATTCCCATTGCCACCGTTAAGGGTGTTATTACCATAGAAAATATAGGAGTTAGAGGTTGAGACAATATCGTTAGAGGTCAAAAAAGTATCATTACCATCGCCTCCAAAGAGCAAGTTATTGCCTGATGAATGTTCAGCATTTAATGTATCATCACCAGTGCCACCGTTGAGGGTAGTATTGCCTGATGAATAGTCAACATTCAAGTAATCGTTACCAGCATCGCCGTTGAGGATGTCGTAGCTTCTCTTACCATATAGTTTATCGTCACCTGCTAAACCATTAATCAGGTCATCACTCGTTGTCCCATAGAGAGTATCATTACCGTTAGTGCCATTAATATTTGCCATAATCTTTCTACCTATCTAAATCGATTTTTTCAGTAACTTTCAGTTCTAAACCTACGGTTTGTACATTTTTAGGGTACAAAGAATTTAGCGAAATTTGACATTTTTGGCATACTTTCATTTCTTCCCTCTTGAAGAAAAGTAATATTTCTCTACGATTCACCTTATTTCAAGGCTTTTACGTAGTAATTATCCAACTATTCTCTTAACTATCTAAGATCGCCTGCGGTTTTTGCTAGCATACGCATTAAGCAAGAATTGTTAGAAGTTGCTAAAATTACAAACGCAGACATGATCCAACTTAGCCAAGAACACTTGCAAACTATCCGCACCCATGCCGAAAGCACCTATCCAGATGAGTGCTGTGGTATAATTTTGGGCTATCTGGCTAATGAGGGCAAAACTGTGGTAGAGGTCATGCCAACAGAAAATGCTTGGAATACAGAAGCGGCGGCTGAATTTCCAGGGGAACGCACAACAGAAAGTAAAAGACGGCAATATACGATCGCACCCGAAGTTATGTTAAAAACACAAAGGGAAGCACGCGATCGCTCACTGAACATTATCGGCATTTTTCACTCTCATCCAGATCATCCTGCTATACCCTCAGAATGCGATCGCATATACGCTTGGCAGGGATACTCGTATATAATAGTTTCCGTCCAAAACGGCAAAGCTGGAGAACTCAAAAGTTGGAGCCTTGATGATACTCATCAGTTTCAAATAGAGGAAATTGAAAATATAAAATAACTGACTTAAGTTTAAAGATAGTCACTCGTAGCGGTTTTAGCCGCCAGCACAGATGAAAATTCGTCTTTCCCACTCCTATCTCTATATAAGATCCAGTTTTTCGATAGGATTAATATTCCGCTTTCCTACATCATAACTGCTATGCTCAATCCCAATCTGGACGAAATCCAGTTAAGCAAAGACGATTACGAACGCTACTCCCGACACCTGATTTTACCGGAAGTAGGACTAGAAGGACAGAAGCGCCTGAAAGCCGCTAGTGTAATGTGTATCGGTACAGGTGGACTCGGTTCACCACTACTTTTATATTTGGCGGCGGCGGGTATTGGACGCATCGGAATTGTCGATTTTGATGTTGTCGATACTTCTAATCTGCAACGTCAAGTAATTCACGGGACATCCTGGGTGGGTAAACCTAAGATTGAATCGGCAAAAAACCGCATTCACGAGATTAACCCCTATTGTCAGGTTGATTTATACGAAACTCGTCTGACTTCCGAAAACGCCCTAGAACTTATTCAACCTTACGATATCGTCGTGGATGGTACTGATAACTTCCCCACCAGATATCTAGTTAACGATGCCTGCGTATTGCTGAATAAGCCCAACGTCTACGGTTCAATTTTACGCTTTGAAGGGCAAGCTACTGTATTTAATTACGCAGGTGGCCCGAATTATCGTGACCTTTTCCCAGAACCACCACCACCAGGAATGGTTCCTTCTTGTGCAGAAGGTGGTGTATTGGGAATTTTGCCAGGAATTATTGGTTTAATCCAAGCAACCGAAGCTGTTAAAATCATTCTGGGACAAGGCAACACTCTTAGTGGGCGATTGCTGCTATACAACGCCTTGGATATGAAATTTCGGGAGTTGAAACTGCGTCCGAACCCGATTCGCCCAGTGATTGAAAAGCTGATAGACTACGAAGAATTCTGCGGGATTCCACAAGCTAAGGCAGAGGAGGCAAAACAGCAGATGGAAAGTCAAGAAATGACCGTCAAGGATTTGAAGGAGTTGTTAGATAGCGGTGCAAAGGATTTTGTACTGCTGGATGTCCGCAACCCCCATGAGTACGACATTGCCAAGATTCCGGGTTCAGTGTTGGTGCCCTTACCAGACATTGAAAATGGCAATGGTGTTGCTAAGGTGAAGGAAATATTAAACGGTCATCGTTTAATTGCTCATTGTAAAATGGGCGGGCGATCGGCAAAAGCCCTAGCTATTCTCAAGGAAGCCGGCATTGTCGGGACGAATGTTAAAGGCGGAATTACCGCTTGGAGTAAAGAAATCGATCCGTCAGTTCCCGAGTATTAACAAGAGAGGCAGGAGGCAGAAGGCAGGGAGCAGGGAGCAGGGAGCAGGGAGCAGGGAGTAGGGGAGCAGAGGGGCAGGAATGCCCAATGCCCAATGCCGAATTCCCAATGCCGAATTCCCAATGCCCAATGCCCAATGCCCAATGCCCAATGCCCAATGCCGAATTCCCAATGCCCATCTCCTTATGACTACCTCAAAATCTCATCTGAATATTTTATGGGTGCAAGTTTGGGTGTTGGCAGCAGTGCAGGGAGCAATTACCCTCTCGTGGTTAATTTATAATATTTATTTGCCGCAACTTCTGACTCAGTTTGGTTTTCCGGCTTCATTAGCAGTTGGTTTGGTGCTAGTCGAAAATGCCTTGGGTGCGGTGCTGGAACCAGTGATGGGTGGACTTTCAGACCAAGCTAGACGCTGGGTAGGAACTCGGTTTCCTTTTATTTCAGTAGGTATGATTCTGGCATCGGCTTTGTTTATTGCCATACCATGCGTTGTAAGTTTGATCCCGCCCACTACCGTGATGAAATCGCTCTTACCTATAGTATTGGTAGCTTGGGCATTGGCAATGACAATATTTCGCTCTCCAGTTATGTGCCTATTGGGGATGTATTCGATACCAGCCCAGTTACCTTTAGCAGTCAGTTTTGTCACTTTAACAGGCGGTGTGATTGGGGCTTTTAGACCGATAAGCTACAAGTTTATTCTAAGCTTAGGGCCAGTTTATACCTTTGCAATTGGTTCTTTTGTGATGCTGGGGGCGGCGGCTGTATTGCGGTTAGTCAATCCCCCAGAAGCACCAGTGGATAAACATCAAGCAGAAACGGTAAAGTTGCCCTTACAGAAATTGGTTTTGATTTTAGGAACTGGTTTCGGCGTTGCGTGGGGTATCCGATTTCTCATGGATGTCTTGGGAAAAGTGCTGAAAGCCCAACTCAATACTGATAATATTGATGTGCTGATGGTGTGGATTGGAATAGCGATAGCAATTGCCAGCATCCCAGCAGGAATCTTCGCCGTTAAAATTGGTAATCGTCAAGCAATGCTTTGTGGAATCTGTGCAATCATTCCTTCGTTATTGATAATGATATCTCTAGGGGCACAAATTCCGATAATTGTATTAATCGTTGCCAGCTTTAGTTTAATTGTCAATGGGGCAATTCCTTTTGCTTTAGGGTTAGTACCGCAGCGGTGGGCGGGATTAGGAATTGGGATGTATTTTGGTGGGTTTGCTTTAGGGATGAGTTTGTTTGGCGTTATATTTGCTCAACCGCAACAAATAACACCTTTTTTTGGTGCTGTTGGAGGTGGATTAGCATTTTTCCTGGCTGGTGTTTGCATTGCGGTGAGTGGCATTTCTGAAACGCAGAGGAACGCAGAGGTTTAACGGATAGGCGTTTCGCCTTCCCGCAGGGTAGGTACGCAAAGTTATTCTCTGCGTACCTGTATAGATGAAATCTGACTTTCTTAATTACGAATGAGTTACAGGTTTAACTTGACTTAACAAATCGTGCAGTTTTTCGCCTTCAATGACCTCTGTTTCTAAGAGTTGAGTAGCGATCGCTTCTAGCAAGTCTCGATTCTGTCTGAGAATCTCTAGGGCTTGCTCGTGGGCTGTTTCCACGATTTCTTTGACTTCGATATCAATCGCTTTCGCTGTATCTTCGCTTACCAATCTCCGAGGATTAGTAGCACCATTGCTCAAAAATGCTGCCTGTTGTCCTTGTTGATAAGCTAATGGCCCTAAGACTTTGCTCATACCATAAGCTGTTACCATCCGTTCTGCCAAATCAGTTGCTCGTTGCAAATCGTTGGAAGCACCTGTGGTAATACTGTTAAACACAACCTCTTCGGCGGAACGTCCACCTAACAGAGTTGCAATCTGACCCCGCAATTCATCTTCATTCAGCAAAAAGCGGTCTTCAGTTGGTAATTGCAGAGTGTAGCCTAAAGCAGCCATCCCACGAGGAATAATCGAAATCTTTTCTACACGACCGTTTCCGGTTGTCAGCGCTCCGACCATTGCGTGACCAACTTCATGGTATGCAACAATCTTTTTCTCAGTGTCGTTCATCACGCGGCTCTTCTTCTCTAAACCGGCGACTACCCGCTCAATTGCTTCGGCAAAGTCTTCTTGAGCAACCTTTTCACGCAGATTGCGCGCTGCTAATAATGCGGCTTCGTTTACCAAGTTTGCCAAATCTGCACCAGCAAAACCGGGGGTACGAGTAGCGATCGCTTTTAAATCTACATCATCTCCTAATTTTACCTTTTGAGCGTGAATCTTGAGAATTGCTTCACGACCAGATAAATCGGGACGGTCTACCAACACTTGGCGGTCAAAGCGACCTGGACGCAGCAATGCCGGGTCTAGGCTTTCCGGGCGGTTAGTAGCTGCTAGCACAATCACCGTTGCATCCCCAGCTGCAAATCCATCCATCTCTGTTAGTAATTGGTTGAGCGTTTGTTCTCGCTCATCGTTACCACCGTAGAAGCTATTACTACTACGAGACTTACCGATCGCGTCCAATTCATCAATGAATACAATACAAGGAGCTTGTTTTTTAGCTTGCTCAAACAAATCCCGGACTCTGGAAGAACCGACACCGACAAACAATTCGACAAATTCGGAACCAGAGATACTGAAGAATGGAACTCCTGCTTCTCCTGCTACGGCTTTTGCTAAAAGTGTCTTACCAGTACCAGGAGGGCCAACCAACAACACACCTTTGGGAATCCTAGCGCCGATTTGCGTAAACCGTGCCGGAGTCTTGAGGAAATCTACAATTTCTACTAACTCAGTTTTTGCTTCTTCTACCCCAGCCACATCTGCAAAGGTGATTTTCGCAGATTCGCCTTCAACGTAAACCTTAGCTTTGCTCTTACCAATGGAAAGCGCACCTTGGGGGCCACCGCCACCACCACGGGCGAGAAAGAACTGCCAAATACCAATGAAAATCAGTGGTGGAATCACCCAACTTAAGAGGGTTGTAAACCAAGTATTTTTGGGTGGCGGTGTAGCAGCGAATTCAACTCCCTTTTCTTCTAGCAGTTTGGGTAACTCTAAATCAAAGATTGGTGTCGTTGCAAACACCTGGCCCGGTTGGGAATTTTCTGTTTTTGTTTGGTAAAGAATCTGGTTTTGACCAACGGAAACTCGGCTGACTTCCCCTTCCTGTACTTGATGAATAAATAAGCTATAAGGAACACCAGTCGGCCCAGAAGCAAATAAATTAGGCAAAAATAAATTCAAGAGCAGGAATAGTCCTGATACTGCCAGTAAAATATTAGCAACGATCCGAAACCGAGGTGACTTAGGCTGTTCTTTAATTCCCATAAATGTTACCAATCCTGAAATAATGAAACTAAGTTGAAAATTGTGTATGGGGCATTGGGCGTTAGGAGTGCTGAGTGCTGAGTTAGGAGTTAAGAGTTAAGAGTTAGGAGTTTTGTTTATCTCCCTGCTCCCCTGCTCCCCTGCTTCCCCTGTTCCTTATTTCCCTTAAGGTTTTGAGAAACTTGATTAAAGACTGGTCAAGAATGCTGATATATTCGCCCAATCTAAGCAATGTCTACGACGGGCTGTAAGGCTCATGATGATCGTTAGCTCTTGCATCTGCTTTGCATCTGCTTTGGGAGAAGACTCGCTAACAATAAGGCAAAGTTGTTCGGCTTGTCTCGGTCTTTAAGTATACTACTGTTTCTCATAATTTCTCCGATTTAGCAATGTTTGCAGCATTTTTTTACTTATTTATGTAACTAAACTTAACAATTTAATTAATCTTTGTGAACTAACGAGCAAATACGGTTTACCGTACTCAAAAAATATGCAGAGATTGGGAGACGCAAATAGAAATCCCCCACAAAGAGTTATTTTGAAGCCTTTGTGGAGTTTTCCTTGTTTCAATCTGGAATTTTTATCAAGTCATTCTACTCTGAACTTTGGAACTGCGTTCTCCATATATGCGGTTCCTCTACCCATTAATGTCCATCATGCGACCAGTGGGGGCGATCGCTAGATAATTTAATCACACCGTAAGAACGCCCAACTTGCCATAAAGTAGGATTTTCATAACTCGTTCGTGGCTGATTAATGCTAACTGTCGTTCCGTTAGCGTTTTTGATATTTAAGGTTCCTGACCAAGTAATTTCCCAATCAATTGCTAATCTTTGGGTATGACGAGAGGTAAGAACAGGTCGAAAAGCAATATTATAAGCAGACACCATTTCTTTAGCAGCTTGGACAGAACCAGCATTGGTGTAATGTAGCCAATTAATATCTACATTAGGCATCGGTGGAACATCTTTGGCAGCAATTTCATTATTGCTAATACGGAAAGCATAGTGCATTAAATAAGCTCGTTCTGAAGGGCGAAATACTGAAGATATATCGATATTAGCTCCGGCATTTTTTAAGGCTTGCTCAAAAGCTTGTACTTTTTGACGAAAGGGAGAAGCTAAATCATCAATTGAGTCGCTGTCTGGGAAAAAATTAACCCAGGCTTTTCCACTCAGTCGTTGTCTTAATTTTTTGGCGTATTCAGTGATGTTGTCTAAAGCCAACTCCAAATCAATACCAAGCTTGGTTTTTGTTGTATTAGAAAGCTGTTGAGCTAACTCGGCTCGAAAATTTACGTCTCTGATTTTATAAGTTTCGGCTAGTCCTTTTGTACTGTTGGGGCCAAAGTCTCCATCAGCTACTAACGGCGGATTTAAACGACCGATCGCTGTTAAACTTTTTTGTAAATCTTTGACCTCATTTACTCCAAAGTTAAGATAAGTTAAGAATTTATTCGCGGCATCGGTGTAGATAGCAAAATAAATTGCAAAACCTTGCTCTAGCGCTTTTTTATAAGTAGCAGTATCGACAATTCCCGTTACTGTTAAAGCATTACTAGTCTGATAATCACGCGTTGCTTGGGCTGTAATATTCCCAAAATCCCCATCAACGGCAGCAATCGGGAAGTCATAATCTAAAAGAAATTTCTGCCAAGCAGTTACAATTGGCCCTTCGGATTTTTTCTGGAGAGTCGGAAGTTGCAAAGCTTGAAGTTTAAAGCTCATAGTTTTTCTTGGATGAAACAATTTTTTTGAGTTAATTTCTCTGTCACTATTGGTCGTATAATTTAAGTTACTACCGCTGCCAATTTGGTATCTCGTACTTCATGAGAGCGATTGGAGTTCAATAAACGCTATTTTGCAAAACCCACTTTGGATTATAACATCCGCAGTTATATTAGCTTTTCTCAGGCGATCGCTGATCATCGTATATATAAACGCCTCTATCCTTTTGTTCTTTCTGTGATATCTTACGGTTCCTATGCTACGCGTAATACATTAATTAAATTCATCCTATCAGGTGAGTCTAATGGGTGAGGTACAACAAACACCAAGTATTGTACCTTGAGGCTATCAAATGGTTGTTTAGCACCCCAATTTCTCGGCTCAAAAATTAGGAAGTAGATAATGAATGTAAACCAAATTATTGGAGATTCAAAAAATAATATTTTTGCAAACCTTGGTAAACATTTTTTTGCCTGGATGATGGCTTCAAGTAGTAGCAAATATGATAAAATTGTCAGCGATCGCCAACGTTCTCTTTTTGCTAATCTCCAAGGTAAAGTTTTAGAAATTGGCCCCAGAATAGGCGCTAACTTACCCTACTATCCTAAAGATATCCATTGGATAGGAATCGAGCCAAATTCACATAGGCATTCTTCTCTTCAAAAACATGCAGAAAAACTGGGTTTAAATATTGACCTCCGCATTGGTAATGCTGAATGGTTAGATGCCGAAGATAACAGCATCGATACTGTTGTTAGTACATTATTGTTGTGTTCTGTGCCGAATATAGATTATACATTGCAGGCAATTTTAAGAGTACTTAAACCAGGCGGACGCTTCTTATTTATTGAACATGTCGCCGCACCTGAAGGAAGTTTATTGCGACAAGTACAAAACACAATTAGTCCAATTGGGAAAGCAATAGGTGATGGTTGTCATCCAAATAAAGAAATTTGGATAGCATTAGGAAAGGCTGGTTTTAGTAGCATCAATTATGAGCGATTTGATGCGCAATTGCCAATTGTTAGTCCTGATATTATCGGCGTAGCAACAAAATAAAAGTATGAATAAACCCCCGGCTAAAGTCGTGGGGTTTATCAGGTTTTCCACCAGAGATTTTATGGATTCTCGCGCAGGAAAGTATCAATATCATTTAGTTCCTGCTGATTGAGACGAAATTCTCCAGCACCAATGATTCCTTCTACCTGCTTGGGATTGCGTCCGCCAACGATCGCCGCAGTCACCGCCGGATTATTTAAAGTCCAAGCGATCGCTACTTCGCCTGGAGAGCGATCGTGTTGTTGACCAATGTGTTGCAACACCTCGACTAGCTTCAGGTTACGAGATAGACGTGGCTCCTGAAATTGACTATTGTTTTTGCGCCAATCATTATCTGGGAAATTAGCAACTCGTTCAGGTGTCATCTTTCCTGTGAGCAAGCCAGATTGCATAGGTGAATAAACAATCACACCGATGTTATTTTCCTTACAAAAAGGCAGAATCTCCTTTTCGACATCCGGCTTTACCAGGGAATAAGGCGGTTGCAATGACGTAACTGGTGCAATCTCTTGGATACGTTTCAACTGTTCGACATTGAAATTGGAAACTCCGATATAGCGAACCTTACCCTCATCCTTGAGCTTGGCCAAAGTTGTCCAGCCTTCTTCGATTTCTGAGTCAGGGTTGGGCCAGTGAATTTGGTAGAGGTCAATGGTTTCAATGTCTAGTCGGCGCAGACTGGCTTCAACCTCCCCCCGCAGAGAATCCGCTTTCAGACTGCGACTAATTTCGCCCTTTTCATCCCAAATCATTGAGCATTTCGTGAAAATGTAAGGGCGACTAGATCGACCTTTGAGTGCTTTAGCAACAACCTCTTCAGAATGCCCTAAACCATAAATAGCTGCTGTGTCAATCCAATTAACGCCGAGGTCAAGAGCGCGATTAATCGTTGCGATCGATTCTTGATCATCTTGCTCTCCCCAGCCAAAAGCCCATTCACCGCCACCAATCGCCCAAGCACCAAAGCCGATTGGGGTAATGTTAAGCTCCGAATTGCCCAGCTGTTTGGTTTGCATATCTACCTTTTTGAAGAATTTTTGAGTCAATTGCTACTTTAAGCTGCAAATATTCTCTCAACAGCTATCTTAAGTATGAATTACTACTGGTGCAAACATAACAGGCGATCGCTCTCAATACGCTTCGGATAAGCACTTTTCATATCCGTTGTGGTTTGGGCAAAGGGTAAGGGGTAAAGGTTTGAATTCATCTTTTTCCCTTTTCTCTTTAACCGAACTGTATTGCAATTACTCTTGAATATTGTGTTGATACACACTACTTGTATACTAAACTTGCTCAAAGATAGTAACAGTTGTCAGTGTCAATCAAAATAGAGAAGTAATATGTCAGAAGATTTAAAAGGCAAAGTTGCGCTGATCACAGGCGCAAATAAAGGTATTGGATATGAGATTGCCCGTCAATTAGGTTCTAGAGGTGCTACTGTTCTTGTTGGTTCAAGAGATATAAAACGTGGTGAAGAAGCGGCGAATAAACTTCGTCTTAGCCAGATCGATGCCCAAACAATTCAACTTGATGTGAGCGACCAAAAAACAATCGGCTCTGCGGCTAAACAAATCGAGAGCGAATTTGGAAAACTTGATATTCTTGTGAACAATGCTGGAATAATGAGTGATGGCGACCGCCTTCCACCTAGCCAAGTTGATATTGAAACACTACGACATACTTATGAAACGAATGTATTTGGAGTGTTTGCAGTTACAAAAGCGTTATTGCCATTTTTAAAGAAATCAAAAGCAGGGCGAATAGTGAATTTATCAAGTGGTTTAGGTTCTCTGACTCTGAACTCCGATCCCAATTACGAATTCGCTGATTTTAAGTTTCTTGCTTATAACTCATCCAAAACAGCAGTGAATGCAATCACAGTTTTATTGGCTGCCGAACTTAAAGATACCCCAATTAAAATCAATGCTGCCGATCCTGGTTTTACAGCAACTGACATTAATCAATACCAAGGGTATCGCACTATTGAACAGGGTGCGATCGCAGCAGTAAGACTCGCTACTCTACCTGATGATGGTTCTAGCGGAGGATTTTTTGATGAAAACGGTGTGGTTCCTTGGTAAAAACTAGAGGGCATTGGGCATGGGTTTTTCCCTTATTCCCTTATCCCATCGTACCTCTACGGGAAAGCAAGCTAAGTGCAGTGTCTGTTTGCGACGACATACTACGCGGACGTACAAAGTGTTACAAATTACGTTAGCGAAGCGTTAGCGACGCAGGAGCGTCATTACGAATTACCAAATCTACCGAATATTAACCTCTTGCAAGTAATTTACTTCTTGAAGAGATTCAATCTTAGTAACTGACTTTTTCGGAACAAATAAATTTGTTCTTTTTGCAGAAGCTATCTTTTGATAGTCAGCTACCGCGCGTTGTTTTTGAGTATACTCATTCAATTTGACTTGAGCTTGAGCATAAACTAGAGTATCTTGGGGAATATTTCTGAGAAATTTTACAGCTCGATCGAAATCACCAATAGATGCTTTTTTATAGGCTTTCTGTAAAAAGTAGGCTGCTCTGATCTGCCGCTTTCGATTATATTCAGCTAACTTGTCTTGAACTAAAGCACCCGCACGACTTTCTTGAGGAATTTGACGTAGATATTGTAAGGCGGCAGAAAAATCTTTGTCAGCAGCTTTTTCGTAAGCTTTTGCTAATAAATCTTGCGTCTGTAATTCAATGTTGACAGATGCTTGCTGAACTATTTTATCTGTTTTAGATTGCCAATATGCAATCTTTGGAACTTTGGCAGCAGCATGAAGAACATCTGACCATCTGTTTTCTTGAAAAGCTAGTTGTGCTATTTCGTATTGCTGTGCAGCTACTTGCCATTGTTCTTGCCATTCTTCAATTGTGGCTTGCGCTTCTGGATAAACATTGCTGTGAGAAGGAATTGATTTAGCGAGTGCGATCGCTTCTTCCAAATCTCCTGCTTGATATTCTTTTGTTGCTTTATATAATGTATCTGTTTCTGAATATGCAGGCGCAGTATTAACTAAAGAATATACACCAAATCCCATCAATAAAGAATTAGCTGCTAGCCCTACTTTCATTCCCGTTAATAATGGGGATAATTTTCCAGACGCAGGATTTTTTGCTACTTCTAGAGAAAATTGAGAATCTTCCTGTAATGTTTCTGATGGCTGAGGTTCCCAGATTATTTGTTTGAGTACTCGCAATACTTCACCCGCAGACTGAAAGCGGTCTTGGTGATTATAGCGGATCATCTGGCTGAGAACAGCAGCTAAATAATCGTTAACTGGCGTGTTTTGAGAACGCCAAAAAATTTCATTAGTAGAAGGATCGGTTTTTAATTGTAGTGGTTCTAGCCCTGTTAAAGCCTGGATAGCAATCATACCCAAAGCATAAATATCACTGTTGGGCTGTGTTTGACCAATAAATTGTTCTGGCGGTATGTATCCCAATGAAGTGACGGGAATTCTATAAATGGGCAATTCCGCACCTATGCCAAAATCGATCGACTGGATTGAGCCAAAGTCAATCATAACTAACTTGTTATCAACAGTACGTCTAATCAAGTTTTCCGGTTTGATATCGCAATGGATCACGCCTTGAGAGTGGACAAATTCTAGAATACCTAAGACATCTATCAAAAATTCTACAACTTCGCTCTCACTCCACAGACACCCGAAATGTCGATCGATGGGCAATTCCGCAGTCAGCGCATGTCCTTCAATACACTCTTGCACTATATAAAATCGCTCGTTTTCTTCAAAACAGGCGATAAATTCAGGAATTTGGTCATGACTTCCTAGAAGCTTGAGGGTTTGGGTTTCAGTCAGAAACAGTAACCTCAGCATCTCCAAATAGCCGGATTCGGAACTGCTAACTTTAATCTGCTTAATAACGCATTTGGGATTGTCTGGATAATCTACATCTACAGCAATGTATGTTTGCCCAAACACCCCTGCACCGAGGCTTTGGACAACTTGGTAACGCCCTTGTAGTAATTTACCGATTATGTGGTGGGTCATGACCTGGTTACTCAGTAAGTCCTTTTATCTAGTTTTTCTGACATTCCCTCCTATTTCCGGAATACTTTAGAAATAAATAACCAGAATTTTGACACTAAAATATAAGTTAATTTCTTTAAGTATTTTTGCGTATAAAAAATATTTTTTTAGAGGATGTCTGAGAAGTATCAAATATTTATTGATCCCCCCTAACCCCCCTTAAAAAAGGGGGGAATAAGAATCTTAAAGTCCCCCTTTTTAAGGGGGATTTAGGGGGATCTCCAAGGGCTAAATGTATATAAAATAACTTTTCAGACATCATCTTAGCTCGACTTTATCCATTTTTTTCACAACGCGATCGCTTAATCTGAAACCTTTGTAGGACAGGAGTTTTACTTTTTTAGCTTCATCGACGATCTATCACGTGGAAAAAGTATTTGCCAAAAAGCTAGGGTTTTTGCCGGATAAAGAAAG
>NZ_JAVRBQ020000152.1:0-11523 GCF_034531215.2 Nostoc sp. ChiSLP03a | reverse complement strand
AGCACCACCATTAATGGTGTCAAAGCCAAAGCCACCATCGATGAAGTCATTACCCGCTCCACCACTGAGAACATTATTGGCATCATTACCAACAATCGTATCGTTGCCAGCTGTACCAATTAAATTCTCAATGCTGACTAGGATATCTGTGAGAGTAGAATTTCCCGGAAACCTAACTACACCAGTGGAGAGATTGGCATCAATGGGGCCAGAGAAGAAAGCGTAAGATGTGGTATCAGTTCCAGCACCACCATCAATGGTGTCAAAGCCAAAGCCACCATCTATGAAGTCATCGCCATTACCACCAAACAGTTTGTCATCACCATCCAAGCCTCTGAGGGTATCGTTGTCACTACTGCCGAAGATAACATCATTGCCATTAGTTCCAGAAAAATTAATTGCCATGAGAGTTTATCCTGAATAAAGAGTAATTGTTAATATCAGGACTTACAATTTGCCAAAAAGACAATTATATGAAAAAGCTGTAATTTTCTTTTCCGCCCTACTTCTGTGACTACGATATTTCCTGTTGAGCTAACAACTAAAAAATAAGTTGAGTCAGCTAGCCAGGAATAGATTGTGATGGAAACTACATTTCCAACTTGGAAATAAGAACAAGGGAAAAACTCACTAACATTACAATGAGTGCTAATTCATATAACTGTCCATTTGTACAGCGTGTAAGTTCTAGATATAAGATTGTTAAGCGTCCGAATCGCGCTTGACATCATCATATTAAGTAATCAGTGTAGTTACGCAAGATTACGGAAAAAAGAAAAAACTTTATGCAGCTAGCTCCCCTCTTCCCAATTTTCTACCGCATTCTCCAGCCAAGTTTTCCTAACTGCCTTTGGGCTGGAAATCCAGGTTCTAAAGCGATCGCACTCACATTTGATGATGGGCCCCATCTGCAATACACACCCGAAGTCTTGGCAGTGTTAGATCGTTACAAGATTACAGCGAGTTTTTTTTGGTTGGGTGTTTGCGTCA
The DNA here is from genome assembly GCF_034531215.2 of Nostoc sp. ChiSLP03a. Classification (NCBI taxonomy): domain Bacteria; kingdom Bacillati; phylum Cyanobacteriota; class Cyanophyceae; order Nostocales; family Nostocaceae; genus Nostoc; species Nostoc sp. ChiSLP03a. Next base: position 10,533 of record NZ_JAVRBQ020000152.1, on the reverse strand, counting down.
ACCGTTCACCAGCTATTGCTAAAGCCGTTAGCGATCGCGGACACTGGATCGGATTGCATGGCTACGATCATCGCTCTTTTCCTATGCTTTCCCCAAATGACTTGAAGGACAGTTTAGAAAAAACCCAAGCTGCCATTTATAATGCCTGCAACCTGCAACCTCAACAAGTGCGAGATGTCCGTCCCCCCAATGGTTTATTTACACCTGCGACTTTAAAATTGTTCTCCCAGTGGAATTACCGCCCAGTTATGTGGAGCGTTGTACCTGAAGACTGGGTGCGCCCAGGTGTCACCACTGTGGTACAGCGAATTATAGAGCAGGTCAAAAATGGTTCAATAATTGTTTTGCACGATGGTGCTTGCGGTGGAGAAGATGTTGCTGCCACAATTCAAATTCTCATTCCACAACTGCTACAACAAGGCTATAAGTTTGTAACTGTTGATACTCTGTGGCAGCAAACTCAGGCTAACTAAAGTAACGTGAGTCCGACAAGCCCTTTTTTGACCTCTCCCCCAACCCCTCTCCGACACGGAGCTACGGTGTATACACAAGTCGAGTTGGCAATCAAATCAACGAAAAACAACGGAAAATTTTTTTTAAAATCTTTGATTTTCCGTTATGACTCTATCAATAAACTGACACTATTGATAATCAGTTCGCTGAACTCAAAACCTTGCCTACCAAGGCTTGTATTTTACCAGGCAATGATTTTAGGACTTGTGTATACACCGTAGCCGACACGGAGAGGGGAGCCAAAACCCTAATTTTTCATTGTTCCTCCCTTTCCCCGTGGGAGAGGGAGGTTGGGAGGGAGAGGTTCATCGAACTCCTAAGAAAACGCAGTTTTCTTTCGCCCTTCCCGTAGGTGCGCTTTCGTTGGAAACTCACGTTAAAGTATTAGCCTGTCAAGTTAAATAAAAATGTCGTACTGGCGTGTTTAGTACTCAAACTTAGCGATCGCTTATTTACATATTTTGCATAGCAAATGTTTATCTGCGATTACGACATTGTAGTGGATAGCGCTTACCCCGCCATGTCGTCCAACCATCTGCTATTTTAGTACGACTATTATATTTGAGATACCAGTTATCTTGTTCTGCACCTAAATAACGAATACCTAAATCCTGTTTTTGTCTGCTGGAAAAACGTTTTCCTAGAGGAACCCACGCACTACCGTTATCACTAAACCGCCCGACGAGACGGACACCAGAAGTAGTAGAGCAAACATTACCATTACAACTAGTTTGTGGGTCATCGACTACTTTCCACTGCATTTTCGCTGGTCTACCGTCAATATTACAATCCCAGAGACCAAAGAACCACTCACCAGCAATTTGACTGGCTTTAACATGACTAGATGCCAATACCAAACTTGCAGGAACAATCGCCAAGCCCAAAAGCCATTTTGTGATGTTTTTCATAATGCTTCACCAATTCCTTAAGCTAATCTATGCTTTCTATTCGCTTACACTTTCTATTCACTTATAGATATCAGTATTACTATTTATGCAGATCATAAAAGTGTAAAGATTTCATATTTTTTGTGCATAGACTGCGACACCTTCCTGTTTGTACAATTGAACGGATTAATCAATTACAAACGGGTGAACTGTTATACAGCAGATTTCAAATAAAGTGAGGTACACAACGATTCGTCTGTTACGCAGATAGAAAGCGTGTTTTACTCTTGAATTCTGCTGTATTTAGCTAACGAATTTTAAAATCTATCTGACCTAAGTGTATTTCTCTGATGTACTAGATATCTTGCAAAAGTAAGTTTTGCCTTGACGTTGGGGTGCATGTGAAAGGTTAAAGGGTAAGGGAAAATTCCATCCTTTCCCCTTTAACCCCACTTTTGCAAGAAGTCTACTGAGGATAATTCAAAACTTCTAAAAGTAAAAATTGATTGCATTAACCTAATACTAAAAACTCTTCAACTGCGTTTATTGTTTAATATGACCGCAGAATGGCATGAAGATTTTTTTACATTTTCCAGTCTGGAGTATCAGCTACTAAAGGCTGATATCCCAGTGGCTTATGCTAGTTCCTAGAGTTGATGTGTGGCGAGAAAAGCTTCGACTTCAGCAGCAGTAGGTTGAGAAGCGATCGCACCTGGTTTAATAGTAGTCAGTGCCCCAACAGCGCTGGCATAAGTGACAATGCGTTTTGCTGTTTCTGCATCCCGCAAGCTGTGGATACCATACTTACTCAGTTGATGGATGAATCCTGCTAAAAAGCTATCTCCTGCACCAGTTGTATCAACTACAGGGATTGAATACGAGGGTAATTTGCCTTCGTTCTCACCCAGACAATAAGTGCAGCCGTTTTCCCCATCTGTCACCAGTACCCCCTCAATCGAAGCTAGACGATAAGTAATGGCTCCGGGATCTGCGGTTTCAAATAGCCATTCAGCTTCTTCTTTGGAGAGTTTGAGGAAATCAACTCGCTTAAATAATTCTGGAATTTTTTGATGGGCGATGTTTGGCTCTTTCCAAAATACAGGACGCCAGTTGACATCCAGCACAATTTTTAAGTCGTAATGTTCTGCTAACTCTAAAGCGCGGTGAATTGCCGCTTCACTTTCAGGATAGGCTAATTCCAAAGTACCCAAAACCAGAAAATCTGCTTCTTGAAACAGCGAATCTGACAATTGTTTAGCTTGCAAGCGAGTATCGGCAAATTCTGCGGTATCGTACTGACCAAATCCGGCAAAGGTGCGATCGCCAGCCAGATCCCGTGTAACATAAACTTGCCGCGTTGGTGCTGTGGGATGACGTTGTACTCCCGTAGTCTCTACACCTACATCTTGTAATAGCTTAACTAGTGCATTTCCTGGCTCATCTTCGCCAACAGCTCCGATAAATCCCGCTGATATTCCCAGCTTGACTAAAGCACAGGCTACATTAGCTGGTGCTCCTCCTGGGTAGGGAGTCCAAGATTTCACTTCTTCTAGCTTTAGCCCTAATTGATCGGCTAAACAATCAAACAAAATTTCACCAAGGCACAAAACACGGGGATTGCTCATCTCATTTTCAATTTTAGATTTCGATTTGGGATTAGGAATTTACAGTATAAAATCTACAATAGTTTTTGCTAATCTGTCGCCAGTCCTTCATAGAATTAAATAGCAATTTTTACTACTCTTATAGCGTGTATGTGCTTCTAATTCCCGCTTATTTTATCTCAGTGCTTAAATAATATATTTGTCAAAATGAGCTATATTTATTACATAAGATTTAGCGTGGTTTAGATTTTTAGCAACTTGAAATCCAAAGAAAATATTGACAATCATATTACTGCTAACACTTGAAACCCCTACCAAGAAAAGAATCTTCTAGAATTAGAAAGAGCGATTAAGTACATATACCAAGGGAGGATAGAAATAGTCATGGCTGGTGGCAAGTCTGAGACCCCCGTTAGTCTGTCAGACAGAGAACTGCAAATTATCGACTTAGTAGCCGCTGGCTTAACTAACCAAGAGATTGCAGCAAAACTGGAGATTAGCAAGCGTACAGTTGATAACCATATCAGTAATATTCTCACCAAGACTGAGACAGATAATCGAGTAGCCCTTGTCCGCTGGGCTTTACAGTGGGGCAAAGTCTGTTTGAATGATGTCAATTGCTGTACTCTACCTAACCAGATTGAATAAACGAATTTACTAGTAGAAGCTTAATTGCTTTGGTCTAGTAAATTACAAGCCAATTTTGAGTTTTACTGATTGTTCCCCTCCTTACGCCTAAGTTTTCAGTGTGAACACTCTACCAAAAGTTCCGAGTCCTTCACTCAGCCGGAGTTTATGTAAGTGGAGCCAGCTGACCCTCGGACTCGGAAACTAAAAAGGTCGGAATTCCTTCTCAAATTCAGCAAAACAGATATAGGACTGGGGATTAGGGACTGGGGACTGGGGAGAAGCATCTACAATGCCCAATGCCCCATGCCCCATGCCCCATGCCCTAACACAACAATCATCTACAAAAATTAGCAATAATTCAGTGGTGCAAGCGTTACATTTGAAAGAAATCTATGTTGCCCCATCGGCTTTGGGAGTAGTATTTCAATGAATACTTCCGCTTCTTTTCAGGGTAGCTGGTCTCCCTTTGAATTTTTTAACTTTGATTTTACGATACCTGTATCTGAGAAAGTTCCAAGTCTGGAAGACCAATCTTCAGACTTTCCCCAACCCACACAAGATGCCGACTTACTCAGACAGCTATCGTTTATTCCAGGGTTGAAAGAAATTTTGATGCTGCGGCAGGTTCATGCTTTAGAACATGCTACGGTTTGGGTTCTTAGCGAATCAAAAAGCGTCTATCCTGCTACAGGACAAGCCACTAACGTTCAACTAGATAATGAACTATTAGGCGGTTTATCTACCGATCGGGGATTCTACCTCTACGGTGAAGTAAATATTAGTGATTTGCGGCGTGCGATCGCACTTGCTCGACATCGCATCACCAGTGGAGAATGGGATTTGGCTGTACATCCCCGTTGTGGCACAAATTTGTCAGTAGCAATGCTCTTAACAGCTGGACTAGCTGTCGGTGTGCATCTGTTGCTTCCATTTCGACCAATCGAGCAACTTATAGGTTTGGGGTTAGCAGCGACGACAGCCGCAGAACTCGCACCTGATTTAGGTTCCATAGCACAGCGTTACCTAACAACCGCTATTCCTTTTAACCTAGCAATTGAAAATATTACCCGTACCCGTGACGTTTGGGGGCGTGAGGCACATTTTGTTAAAGTGGGCTGGCAAGAATGAAAAGGGCAGGGGGAGCAGGGGGAGCAGGGGAGGCAGGGGGAGCAGGGGAGCAGGGGAGCAGGGGAAGAAAAACTATTGATTCTTTAACTATGCCCAATGCCCAATGCCCAATGCCCAATGCCCAATGCCCAATACCCAATACCCAATACCCAATGCCCTAAAAAAATTATGAGAAAACTTTACTTCTTACTTCCCGGTACAGATAGCAAATTTGCCTGTGGTGGTCTTTGGGCTGAGTTAAAAGCACTTAATCTAGCTCAGAATTTCTGTAGTGCTGAAGTTGTAACTTACCGTCAACGGGAAAAAGATAAGCTTTTTATTGATGATTTGCTAAAAGAGAAAAATTTAAATGATGTAATTTTTGTCATCAGTTGGGGATTTCATATAGCTGAACTCGTGGCTAAACTTAAGCAATATAATGTCGTTTACCATGCACATAGTCCAGGTTATTCGTTTAGGCTACCTGCAAGTATTCCAATCATGACTGTTAGCCGCTATACAATGGGATATTGGGGAGAAAAATCACCCAATTCTCTGATTTATTATTTGCCCAATCAAATCTCTGATGAGTTTCAAAATTTAGGGTTGGAACGGGATATTGATGTTTTAGTTCAAGCTCGGAAGTCTTCGGAATATTTAATTAAAGAATTGATTCCAGCGTTGCAAAAACGTTGTAAAGTATTGGTTGTTGACTCTTATGTAGAGGATTTACCCGGACTCTTCAACCGAGCGAAGGTTTACCTCTATGATTCTGCTGAGTACTGGGCACAACAGCGTGTTAGTGAAGGATTTGGTCTACAACCAATGGAAGCTCTTGCTTGTGGTTGTCAAGTGTTTTCTAGTGTCAACGGTGGACTAGCCGATTACTTAGACCCTGGATTTAATTGTTATAAAATTGCTGGATATTCCCAAGAGTATGATGTCCAACGTATTATGAAGGTGATTGAATCTTCAGTAGTTTTTAAATTATCTGAAGATTTTTTAGTTGAGCATCGGACTGAAAATATTATTAAGCGTTTCCAAGTTATTCTGGATGAGTTAAATGAGTTTTTCGATCACAAGACTCAGCAGCCATCTAATATTAAAAGTTTGACGAAAACACGGATGGCGAAATTACTTGCTCAGAAGATATACGGGAAGTTGAGGAAGAAATATTTTAAGTAATAGAAACGTAGACGCGTAGAGGCTTACCGCAGGCTACCGCCAAGACACTGAGAACACAGAGAGAAGAGAGGAAATTGAATGAATCGGCGGTTATTAGTTACTGGGGGTGCGGGGTTTATTGGGGCAAATTTTGTCCATCATTGGTGTCAGGTTTATCCAGGCGATCGCATGGTGGTGTTGGATGCGCTTACCTACGCGGGAAATCGTCAGAACTTGACACCCTTTGAGGGAAAAGAGAATTTTCGGTTTGTGCAGGGAAATATTTGCGATCGCCTCACCATAGACAACCTATTAGCAACAGAAAATATTAATACCATCGCCCATTTTGCCGCAGAATCTCATGTCGATCGTTCGATTCTTGGGCCAGCTGCTTTTGTGCAAACTAATGTAGTCGGAACTTTCACCCTACTAGAAGCTTTTCGACAATATTGGGAAGCGAAAGCACAACCATTTGATTATCGTTTCTTACACGTTTCTACTGATGAAGTTTACGGTAGCCTGGGCGCAGATGACCCAGCTTTTTGTGAAACTACACCTTACGCTCCCAATAGTCCTTATTCAGCTTCCAAAGCGGGTAGCGATCATTTAGTCCGTGCTTATTATCATACTTATCAACTTCCAACGATTATCACAAATTGCTCTAATAATTACGGGCCTTATCAGTTTCCCGAAAAACTCATTCCCCTGATGTGTATCAACACTTTGATCGGGAAACCATTACCTGTTTATGGTGATGGTAAAAATGTCCGGGATTGGCTTTATGTGGGCGATCATTGCCGTGCTTTAGATGTGGTAATCAATCACGGTCAACCAGGAGAAACATACAATATTGGTGGCAATAATGAGGTGGAAAATATTAACATCGTGCAACTTTTATGTCAAATGATGGATGAATTAGCACCTGATTTACCAGTACATCCAGCCAAGCAGTTGATTACTTTTGTTAAGGATAGACAGGGACATGACAGGAGATATGCAATTAACGCGAACAAAATTAAAACTCAGCTTAGTTGGACACCTTCAGTAACAATTGCTGAGGGTTTACGTTTAACAGTTGAATGGTATCTCAATCATCGTGATTGGTGGGAACCTCTGCTGTCTGAAGAATATCAAGCTTACTATCGCAAAAATTATCTGCAATCTACAAATGAACGTTGACGAAATAATTACTAATTCGTAATTCGTAATTAAAGAATGGGTACAGAGCCAACACTAAATTTTTGATTTAGTGTTGGCTCTGTAAGTAATATGTATTATGTTGTCTTCAATCTTATGAAATTTCATCTAGAATTTAAAGTCTTTGCATCTACTTTTATTTGCATAAATCAATGAGTTATGTTTTTTAACGTAAGTTGCTAGTTAGTGTTCGTAATCTGCACACAATAGTGTCACAATCGATAACTACTGATGTGATTCACTCTGCGGCTGGAGGCATGATTTTTTGTGGCGTGAGACAATATCCCAGCGCCTTCATGATGGAATTGACGTTTTCAAGGCGCGGGTTGCCATTGCTGGATAAGGCTTTTTGTAATCCCCGGCGTGTCATGCCTGTTTGCTCGGCTATCTCGCTAATTCCCCGTACACGGGCAACGACGCGCAAAGATGCTAACAACGCGCCGGAATCGTTGTCTTCTGCATATTCCTGAAATATCTCGGTCAAATAATCGTCGATTTCTTCCGGGTGCTTACGCAAGTACTCTTCTTCAAATTCATCAAGTGTTCTAAATTTTCTCACGGCTTAGGTACTCCTTCCAGTAAGCTTTTGCATCCTCGATGTCCTGATTCTGTGTGCTTTTGTCGCCTCCACAGAGTAGGACAACAATATTTTCAGCATCTTCGCCGAAATAGACGCGATAACCAGAACCAAAGAACATTCGCAACTCGCTCAAACCATCTCCTATCGGCGCAACATCGCCGTAATTGCCTTGTTCAAGGCGGCGTAGACGTTGCAGGATGCGTCGTTTTCCTTGTTGATCGCGTAAATTATCGATCCACTCTGCAAACGGCTCGTAACCGTCTTGATTGGCATAGATGATAATCTGTTTTGGTTGTGCTTCTTTGGTCACTTTCAATCTTTACTGTTATCTATAACATATGCGAACAATAATTCGCATTAATTTTCTAGAGAACCCCAAAGTTGAAATCTTCAACTGCTTTCAATAAATTATCAGGCTCCCACAGTTTTTCTAGATAATGACTATCCTTGAATATAAGGGAATCAAATCAACGTAAATTGCCAGCAGGTGTCAGATGCTGCAACCAGAACAAATATTACAAGATCGTTATCAAATCCAGCGCCAACTCGGCAACAATGGAATTCGTCAAACTTGGCAAGCATTGGATTTACAAGCCTCTGATGGCGAAAATTCGACCGTTGTGGTCAAACTTTTGGCCTTTGGCGGTACTGTACAGTGGGATGACCTGAAACTTTTTGAGAGGGAAGCACAAATTCTTAAACAGCTAAATCATCCCCGCATCCCTCGATATATAGATTATTTTTGTATCGACGATCGCACACTTTGGTTTGGCTTAATCCAAGAATATATCCCTGGTGAGTCGCTTAAGGATAAACTTGCTGTTGGCAAAAGGTTTAGTGAAAAGCGAGCCAGAAAAATTGCTGTTGAGGTTTTAAATATTCTCACCTATCTACATGAATTGAATCCTGGAGTATTGCATAGAGATATTAAACCGAGTAATTTAATTTGGGGCGAAGATAATCAGATTTATTTAGTTGATTTTGGCGCAGTTCAAGATAAAGCGGCAAGAGAAGGCGTTACCTTTACCGTTGTCGGTACTTATGGTTATGCCCCAATGGAACAATTTGGTGGTCGGGCGGTTGCAGCTTCAGACTTATATGCACTGGGAGCGACTTTGATTCATTTGCTCACTGGGACTTCTCCCTCTGATTTACCCCAGCAGGATTTGCGACTGCAATTTACAGACCGAGTTAACCTCAGTCCCAGTTTTGTCAGTTGGTTACAAAAGTTGATAGAACCCGCTCCCGAACAAAGATTTACTAATGCTAGCGTTGCACTGAATGCCCTCAAATCAGGACTGACTGTCAAATCTCCAAATAAGAATCAGCTTTTGCCGCTAAAAGAAATAATCAACAATTCTGGATGCGGGATCAATAATCAGAATGAAACAGTTCCAGAGGAAATTCTTGGTTGGAATTGGGGCGCTTTTCTGATGCCTTGGTTGTGGATGTGGCCGAATCAAGTGTGGTATGGTTTATTCTGTTTTGTACCTAATGCTTGGTGGATAATGGCGATCGCACTTGGTGCAAAAGGCAATGAATGGGCTTGGAAAAGTAGGCAGTGGCGCAGTATTGAACAATTCAAAGCCCATCAGAGAGGCTGGGCGATCGCTGGTATTCTACTTGGAGCGCCCATTAGTATTATGTTATGGGTGCGAGCGATCGCTTTGCTCAAAGCTGTATTTTAAGGCAGAAGGCAAGAGAGTTTGAGTCTATCTAATTTTTATTAACATAGTTTGGTTTTTCCACATCGTTCTACTTATCAAGGCTAAAATATTGCAAAATAAATTGTCCCTCTCCGAATCGGAGAGGGACATACTTGAACTTTAGTTCAAGGCAGGGAGAGGTTCGTCGTCGAACTCACGTTAAGTTGACTACCCCACCAACTCCATTCCTAACCGCTAACTTGCGATTCAACTACACCCACGGGACAAGAAACATTTGTCCCTCCTAAACCACAATACCCGTTAGGATTTTTAGCGAGGTATTGCTGATGGTAAGCTTCGGCATAATAAAATTCCGGCGCATCCAAGATTTCTGTGGTAATCTTGCCATAACCTGCGCTGTTGAGGGCTTGTTGATAAGCTTCCCGCGATGCTTCTGCTAACTGCTTTTGATTTTCGGAATATACATAAATTCCCGAACGGTATTGAGTGCCAACATCATTACCTTGGCGCATCCCTTGGGTGGGATTGTGGCTTTCCCAAAAGACTTTCAGCAGTTCGGCATAACTAATCACTTTGGGATCGAACACAACCAACACCACTTCATTGTGACCTGTTCGCCCACTACATACCTCTTCATAAGTGGGGTTGGGTGTTAAACCAGCAGCGTAACCGACTGCGGTGGTGTAAACTCCTTTAAGTTGCCAGAATTTGCGTTCTGCACCCCAAAAACAGCCCAAGCCAAAGATTGCCTTCTCTAATCCATCGGGAAAAGGAGGTTTTAAGGGATTCTTGTTGACATAATGAGCTGCGGGTACTGACATAGATTGTGCCCTTCCTGACAAAGCTTCTTCAGGTGTGGGCATAACTGACTTTTTGCCAAATCCGAATAGTGCCATTGATTTTGATGATATATATCTTTACCTTATTTACTATTGTAGGACTTACGCAGAAGAGATCCCCCAACCCCCTTAAAAAGGGGGCTTTTAAGATTCCCCCCTTAAAAAGGGGGGCTAGGGGGGATCAAGCTTTCAAGTTTTCAGTGCGTAATATCAAGTTCGGATAAATACTTATAATAAAGCTGGGATCGTTGCAGTGTATCTATCTACGTCTTATGCCGAAACGGATTGCGATCGTTAACCACATGAGTACGGAAGAACTACTGGCTCATTATCGTCAGGCGACAG